>NZ_JBAIYW010000332.1:0-3370 GCF_036763055.1 Desulfovibrio sp. 1214_IL3152
AGCGGGGCTTTTTTTGTTTTTCGGGCGGAGCAGGACAAGCATCGATGAACGCTTTCAGCCACCGCGTGCGTTCTGGCCGCCGCCGTGCTGCCCAACGTACGCGGTGCAGCCGGACGGCCAGCGTGTACGGCTCAGCGCCCGAGATGCCACTGTGCGCCGATCTTTCAGGGCCGTGCCTTTATTTTTTCACGTAATAGTCCAGCGCTTTCACGCGGTAGCTGTTAACGGGCATCTTGTCAGTGGTTACATAGCCGGGAGCCGCGTTAATCAGGTCGGGAATGCGGTTCACCAGTGTGGCGCAGGTCAGTTCCACGGTGGCGGGACGGGTAATGACCACCTGGGTGTCAGGTTCGCCCATAAGGGTCCAGTCGTTGCGGTCCACCTCATCAGGAGCATAGACCTTGCCTATGCATTCGCTTTCAATGGCGATGCCTTCCTGCGTTTCGGTGGTGACCACTGCGGACATGCCCGTGGCATGCCCGGCGGGGATGGTCATGCCGAGGGTTTCGGACTTCAGTTCCGTGGAATGGGTCATGGGTACGCATTTCTGCACCTGACTTGTTACCGTAAGGCCGAGGCGTTCCGCCAGCCAGCCATTGACGTTCCACATGTAGGAAGGCAGAAATTCGCCTTTTTTGATAAGGGCAGCGCGTTCGCCTTCAGGAATGTTGTCTGCGGCGGCGATTTCTTTTTCAAAGGCGGCAAGGCTCAGCCCGGCCCCGTGCGCCTTTGCCAGCGCAATGCCGTAATCTTCCACATTATAGCTGGATTTGCCGCGTATTTTCCTGATGGTGTGCATGGCTCCGGCCAGGGTGGCGATAAGGTTGCCCCAGAACACGTCCTGATAGCCTGTGCCGCATATGGTGCAGCCGGTCTTTTTGGCGGTTTCGTCCAGTTCACGGGTGATGGCAGGCGAGGAATTGGCGGGAAAGATGGCCTCTTCGCAAATGGTGATGGCGTTGACGCCGGCCCGGGCGCAGGCCATAAGCGCATCCCTGACATCGCGAATCAGGCTCATGGTGGTGACAAGGCAGGCATCGGGCTTGACCTGGGCCAGCACTTTTTCCGCCTGAGCCGCGTCCTGAACGAGAACTTCCTTGTTTTCGCACCCCATGACGGAGCCGATGTCACGGCCGATGACCGCAGGATTGACGTCAAAGGCGGCTACAATTTCCGCGCCTTTTTCATATACATAGCGCATTGAATATCGCGACATTTTTCCGCAACCGTACTGGGCGATCCTAAGTTTGCTCATGGATTCCTCCTGGTTTGGAAAGTGGGGTTCTGGAGCAGATTAACTTTGAAATGCTTAACATTTCAAAGTTTTCATTCAGCCGAAAAATGCGATTTTCGGCTGAATCCGCGCCACATTGTGGCGCGCTGCACTTTCGTGCAGCGTTAGACACTGTCTAGAGCATTTACACTTTTTGCAAAGGTAAAATGCTCTAACTTGAAAAATAATTTCAATTAAAGTGTACGTGGTCTTTGTGAAAAATCAAGCATGCGCGATAGCTGTCCAAAGCGTGATGTGGGCCGTGGTCTTTATGGCCGTATTGCCGGAACTACAGTGAAAAGGCCGCGATCTTTTCAGATCGCGGCCTCCCGGCGGGCTTCCTGGAAGCATTGGGAATGGATATTCTCAATGCGAAAATGCCCCGGATTGCAGGCAGCCCTCTCAAGTGCAGATTGCGCCAGAGCAATTTCACTTTGAAATTGCTCTGGCGGCTGCGTGAGCAGTCGCCCGCCGCAAAGATGCAAGCGCAATTTACTTGCGCGGTTAAGCAGCGAAGCGAGCGTGTCTTAAACTTTGAGAATGTACATTCTCAAAGTTAATCTGCTCTAGAAAGCGTAAAGAAAGCCCGCGTTGAACGAATATGTGGTGCTGCGTTCCACCATTGGGCTGTCGGTAACTTCGCTACCCAGGAAAAGGGCCTTGCCGTTGAGAAGGACGCTCCAGCTCTCGGTAAGCGCCACGCGCAGGGTCAGCCCGGCATAGGGCGAGAACGCGCTTTCGGGGTTGTACTGCTTCAGGCCGCTTTTGCGTGATTCGCTGGAGCTGACGCTGTAGTAATAGTCGTTGTAGTTGCTGTCGGTCCACTGCGCGCCCACCGAGGGCATGATGATGATATTTTCGAAACGC
Organism: Desulfovibrio sp. 1214_IL3152; assembly: GCF_036763055.1. Taxonomy (NCBI): domain Bacteria; kingdom Pseudomonadati; phylum Thermodesulfobacteriota; class Desulfovibrionia; order Desulfovibrionales; family Desulfovibrionaceae; genus Desulfovibrio; species Desulfovibrio sp. 1214_IL3152. The sequence continues at coordinate 2,141 of NZ_JBAIYW010000332.1, forward strand.
AGCGGATAGGCGTAGGAAACATCGGCCATGACGCCGTTATTGACGCCCAGCACGTCCGTGGACAGCGTGGCTGATGCCAGACCGTAGCGGGAGCGCAGGGTGTAGTTCAAACCGGCCATGAGCGAGGAATAGCGATCGTCCAGCCGCTTCATCCTGTCATTGTCGCTCCACGAGGCATAAAAATGCTGCGGCAGGTAGGAAAGCTGGACGTTGAACTCGTGGTAGCGGTTTTTAAAGACATGCACGCCGCCGCTCAGGCCCCGCAGGTACAGCCAGTTGCCCTCGTAGCCCAGCAGGGGCAGGGGCGAACCCAGCGAGTCGATGCCCTTGTATTCCGATGTGCGCAACGACGCGCCAATACCCGCGTTAAAGCCCCACTTATCCTGCTGTGCAGCCGAAGCAGGGGCATCGGGATCATCTTCCCACAGTTCCTGTGCCTGCACTGTGGACGCTGCCAGCAGGCAGCAGATCCACAGCGGCAGCAGAAGCAGTGTGTTCAGGATAGAATATTTTTTCATGCACCCACCTGTGCGCGGTCTTCCAGCGCTGCGACGGAAGGCAGTTTTTTGCCTTCAAGCAGTTCCAGCGCTGCGCCGCCGCCGGTTGAGATATAGCCCATGCGGTCGGCCAGTCCGTATTTTTCTACGGCAGCTACGCTGTCGCCGCCGCCAACCACAACAAATGCCTTGGAGTCGCTCAGATATTCGGCCAGGGCCTTGGTCCCGTCGCCGAAGGGTTCCACCTCAAACGCGCCGACCGGGCCGTTCCAGACCACCGTGGCCGCCTTGGCAAGGAATTTTTCATACAGGGCCAGTGTTTCGGGACCGATATCAAGGATCATCTGGTCTCCCGGCACGTCACCCACGGCGTGCAGCATGGCCTGCTGGCGAGGAGCCAGTTCCTCGGCGGTGATCACGTCCACGGGCAGGGGCAGTTCCTTGTTGAGGGTCTTGGCCTGCGCCATTATTTTCTGGGCGTCGGGCAGCAGGTCTTCTTCGTACAGAGACTTGCCCACCATGTATCCTGCCGCGGCAAGAAAGGTGTTGGCTATGCCGCCGCCCACAATGAGCACATCCACTTTTTCCAGCAGGTTTTCCAGCAGGGCCAGCTTGGTGGATACCTTGGCCCCGCCGACAATCGCCACCACAGGCCGGGCGGGATTGTCGAGCACCTTGTCAAAAGCTGTCAGTTCGGCCTGCAGCAGGGGACCCGCGCAGGCCACAGCGGCGG
>NZ_JBAIYW010000227.1:0-3340 GCF_036763055.1 Desulfovibrio sp. 1214_IL3152
CGGCGCTGTCCGGGCCGCTGACCCGGACGGCCCGGTGGCCTGCTTTGTGTTCAAGACCCTGGCCGACCCGTTTGCCGGGCAGCTTTCCCTGCTGCGCATCCTTTCCGGCACTATCAGCGGCGATGTCAACCTCAAGAACATGCGCAGCGAGGACAATGAACGCCTGGGCAGCCTGCTTTTCCTCACGGGCAAAAACCAGACTCCCTGCAAGGAACCCATAGGTCCCGGCGCCATTGTGGCCGTAGCAAAGCTCAAAAACACCCGCACAGGCGACACTCTCTGCGATGAAAAAGCTCCCTTTGTGCTGCCCATGCCGCAACTGCCGCCGCAGCTCATCACCTACGCCCTGGCCCCCAAGGAAAAGGGGGAGGAAGACAAAGTTTACGCGGCCATGCAGCGGCTGCTGGAAGAAGACATCACCCTCAAACTCGGCCGGGACGGGGAAAACGGCGACATTCTGCTCTCGGGCATGGGGCAGTTGCACATCGAGCTTTCCGTGGAAAAGGCCAAACGCCGTTTCAAGGTGGATATCGTGCTCAAGACCCCCAAGGTTCCCTACCGCGAAACCGTGCGCGGCAAGTGCCAGGTGCAGGGCAGACACAAAAAGCAGTCCGGCGGCCGGGGACAGTTCGGTGACTGCTGGATAGAAATGGAAGGCCTGCCGCGCGGTTCCGGCTATCAGTTTGAAGATGCCATTGTGGGCGGCGTCATTCCCCGCCAGTACGTTCCCGCCATTGACAAGGGCGTACAGGAAGCGGCGGCGCGGGGCTTTCTGGCCGGATGCCAGGTCGTTGACTTTCGCGTCAAGGTTTATGACGGCAGCTACCACACCGTGGACTCATCCGAAATGGCCTTCAAGGTGGCAGGATCGCTGGCATTTAAAAAAGCTATGGAAAATCTCAAACCGGTCTTGCTGGAACCCATCGTGCTGCTGACTGTTTCTGTTCCTGACGAAAGCATGGGTGATGTGATCGGCGACCTTTCCTCCCGCAGGGGCAAGGTGCTCGGTTCCGACTCGCAGGGCGGCAGCACTGAAATCAAGGCCCACGTTCCCATGAGCGAAGTGCTGCGTTACGCTCCCGATCTGCGTTCCATGACCGGAGGCCAGGGATTTTTCACCATGGAATTTGCCCACTATGAAGAAGCCCCGCAGCCTGTAACGGAAAAAATCGTGGCTGAATACCAGGCCGCAAAAGCTGCCGAATAAGCGCAGCCGCCCCGGAGTCCCGCCGCGCTGTTTCAGTGATCAGGGTCTGCCGGGGGCGCGCCGCACTATCTTTCAGCAGGCAGCCCTTACCCGGTTGCCGGAAGTTCTTTGCCCAACACAGGCAGACCGTTCAAACCTGCCGTTTGCAGCCGCCGCCCGCACGTGACAATGCGCGGGCGGCGGCATTTTTGTCTTTACTGCACTGTAAGTTAAAATTCATATATTTTTAATATAATTACGGAAAAATATTTTCAGTGTCCATGCAACCGTCCATAAATATTATTCATTAAACAATCATATCTCGGCAGTTATATTTAATTTTCAATTTTCAGAATAGTTTTGCAGCAAATATTACCGCGCATGAATTTTTTGAAAAACATTGCAGCAGCCAATTCGGCTGCTGCATTTGCTGAAGTGCCGGCCTCGTGGCGCACAAGGCAGGCGTCCCGGATTTTTTGCAGATGCGTCCTGTTAAGAAAAAATAACTTTGCATGTAAAATGAAAATGTTATAAATATTTATCCCCTTGGCAGACACGTCTCCTCTAACTGGAACAGCCCTTCAAAACATAGCACTATAGTGTGATACGAGAAGCCAAGTCGCTAAATTTGTATGCAATCGCATACTGAATTTAAATTTAAAAGCTTTACATATACTCTATGCAAATCTTACCGGGCCTGGATGTAGCCATTGCCAAGACCGTGCGAAGCCTTCGCACACGCAGCGGTCTGTCGCAAGAGCAGTTTGCCGACTTTGCCGGACTGTCGCGTGTGTACATCGCGCAACTGGAAACCGGCGAACGGGGAGCTTCTCTCAATGCGCTTATTCTTATTGCACGCTCCGTGCGCATGAGCGGCTCAGAACTTGTAGCCCTTATTGAAGAGGAAATAAAAAACCTGTCTCATTAGGCAGTGTCGTCACGAGATGAATTTCCTTGGTATATCAAGGAGAACGAGCCTTTTATGCAGGGAGTGTACTCTTATGGTACTCGACCGGAATAAAAGGCGAAGTTCGACGCAGAGATACCGGGAAAGGCGCTCGTGACGACACTGTCTAGAGCAATTTCAAAGTGAAATTGCTCTGGCGGCTGCGTGAGCAGTCGCCCGCCGCAAAGATGCAAGCGCAGCTTCAGCCGTTACGACAAAGGAAGTTACGGATGCTTCAGAAGTCGTAACGCAGGAAACTACGCTTGCAGGCAGCATGTGTAACGATCGGCCTGTTTCCACACAATCGCTGTCGCCATTCGTAAGGCTCGCAGGCTCGCCAACGACTGCCGCGAAGACAGCAGAGCTATTTACTTGCGCGGTTAAGCATCGAAGCGAGCGTGTCTTAAACTTTGAGAATGTACATTCTCAAAGTTAATCTTCTCTAATACAGACATAAAAATTGTTTTTCCTTCCTGCCGGTAAAGCCTCAAAAAACACATTTAACTCTTCCTGATCGTTGCCATCCATTTTTTCTGCCGCTGGCGCCACATTCGCACCAGTCAGGCAAGTGCGCCACCATGTTTGGCGCGGTATTTTATTTCATACATGCTTTGCACTGCATTTCTGAATAACACACACAAATCCAATCTGTTCCGGGCTATTGCAGCACAATAACGCAACAGGCCTCGACCTTGGGCCTCTTCTTTGATAGTATCAATCCTCAATAAGGCTGTACCCCACAATCCGGTAAAAACGCGCCGCGGGCGAGCCGCGCACGGAAACCTCACACAGGGGACACAGCGCCACATACCACGCACAATAAATCAGAAAAGCTGATTTTCTGCCATATACGGATACGCCGATGACAACACGCACCCCCCCTCTCTCCGCAGGCGCGGAGCAAGCCTCCGCGTCTGGAATTCCGTCATTCACGTTTCGCCGCATGGCGGGCCTTGACCAGGCTCTGCTGACCGGGGACGCCGAGTGGACGGGCCTGAGCCGCCTGGACCCAAAACTGTGGATGGCCATGAGCTGCCCAGTGCGCGGTCTTGAGTTTGACCCACAGACCCTGGCGCTTCTTGATGCCGACAACGACGGGCGCATACGGGCCAAAGAAATACTGAACGCCGTGGACTGGGTATGCAGGCGCGTGACCCACCCTTCGCAACTCAGGCAACGCCGCCCTGACCTCCCTCTGGACATCCTTA
>NZ_JBAIYW010000423.1:0-3330 GCF_036763055.1 Desulfovibrio sp. 1214_IL3152
TAATCGACAAAGACGCCAGGCAGCACTTGGCTATCTCTCACCAGCGGCGTTTGTCAGAAGCAGGATGATGGAACCAAAACTGCCGATTGCCGCTTAATATGGCGTACGAAATTGACGACCTATCTCAGTATGAAGTCGTCTTGGATAACGATTATATGGAGTAAACTGGCGGAGACGTATAGGGGTCGAACCTACCGCAGACCGTAAAGCCTGCCACCGGTTTTGAAGACCGGGCGCCACACCGGTGACGAAACGTCTCCGCGCAAGCCTTCGTATGCTATGTGAAAAAAACGATTGCCGCAAGGGTCTGGTTTGTCAGCGGCAAAATACTTTTTTGCCCATTGCCAATCCGGCGTCAGGCATTATATGTGAAAAACGGTTTCAGCGGCAGGCCCCTGCGGGCCTTAGCCATTTGACATGGAGCATGCACAGGTAGTATTTCTCTGCTTGCGTGGGCCTATGTCCAGGTCCTGGCCGTGTGCCGGAGCGCACGGAAAACGTAACGGAGGCAATGTTGAACCAGATGAGTCGCAACCTGATGCTGTGGGCCATTATCGTCCTGGCGATGGTTATGCTTTTTAATATGTTCCAGCAGCCACAGGGCGTGATGCAAAGAGTGCCCTATTCTGACTTCCTGAGTCAGGTGGACGGCGGTCAGATTCTGTCTGTAACCATGCAGGGACACACGCTTACAGGTAAAACATCAGACGGCAAAACCGTGCAGACCTATGCTCCGCAGGATCTGGGTCTGGTCAACCGCCTTATCGAAAAAAAGGTGGAGGTAAAAGCGGAACCGCCGGAAGAGCAGCCCTGGTACATGACGCTGCTGGTTTCGTGGTTTCCCATGCTTCTGCTTGTGGGCGTATGGATATTTTTCATGCGTCAGATGCAGGGTGGCGGCGGAAAGGCCATGAATTTCGGCCGTTCGCGTGCGCGAATGCTCAATCAGGACAGCGCCCGCGTCACCTTTGCCGACGTGGCCGGGGTGGACGAAGCCAAGGACGAACTCGCCGAAGTGGTGGAGTTTTTGTCCAATCCCAAAAAATTTACCCGTCTTGGCGGGCGCATTCCCAAGGGTGTGTTGCTGGTCGGGCCTCCCGGCACAGGCAAGACGCTTCTGGCGCGCGCCGTGGCCGGCGAAGCCGGGGTGCCGTTCTTTTCCATTTCCGGCTCGGACTTTGTGGAAATGTTTGTGGGCGTGGGCGCCTCGCGTGTGCGCGACCTTTTTGTGCAGGGCAAAAAAAATGCGCCTTGCCTTATTTTTATTGACGAAATTGACGCTGTTGGCCGTCAGCGCGGCGCCGGACTCGGCGGCGGGCATGACGAACGCGAACAGACCCTGAACCAGATGCTGGTGGAGATGGACGGTTTTGAAAGCAATGAGGGGGTTATCCTTATTGCCGCCACCAACCGTCCTGATGTGCTGGACCCGGCCCTGCTGCGTCCCGGCCGTTTTGACCGCCAGGTGGTGGTTCCCACCCCCGACCTTCGTGGCCGCCGTCGCATCCTTGAGGTGCATACCAAGCGTACCCCGCTTTCCGGCGATGTGGATCTGGATGTGCTGGCCCGCGGCACCCCCGGCTTTTCCGGTGCGGATCTGGAAAACCTGGTCAACGAGGCCGCCCTTCAGGCTGCCAAGCTGAATCAGGACAGGCTGGACATGCACGACTTTGAATACGCCAAGGATAAAGTTCTTATGGGACGCGAGCGCCGCAGCCTCATTCTTTCTGATGAGGAAAAGCGCATCACGGCCTATCACGAAGGCGGCCATGCCCTGGCGGCGCGTCTTTTGCCCGGTTCTGACCCGGTACACAAGGTCACCATCATTCCGCGTGGGCGCGCTCTCGGCGTGACCATGCAACTGCCTGAAGAAGACCGTCACGGCTACTCGCGCTCTTATCTGCGCAATACTCTGGTGGTCCTGCTTGGCGGGCGTGTGGCCGAAGAGATTATTTTTGACGACATCACCACAGGAGCCTCTAACGACATTGAGCGCGTCACCCGCATGGCCCGCAAGATGGTGTGCGAGTGGGGCATGAGCGAAGCCGTGGGTACGCTGGCTATCGGCGAAACCGGCGAAGAAGTCTTTATCGGCCGGGAGTGGGTGCAGAACAAGAACTTCAGCGAAGACACCGCCCGTCTGGTGGACTCGGAAGTCAAGCGCATTGTGGACGAAGCCCACGAGCGCTGCCGCATCTTGCTGAAGGAAAATGAAGAAACCCTGCACCGCATTGCCCGCGCCCTGCTGGATCGCGAGACCATCACCGGTGAAGAGCTTGAGCTGCTGATGGAAGACAAGGAACTGCCGCCGCTGGACAGCAACGGCAAGCCCATCAAGTATTCCGAGGCTCCCAGCCGTCCCGGCAAGGGCGGCGGAAGTGCCAAAAGCGAGGCGGCCGTTGCCGCCGAACCTGCCGAATTCACTCTTGAGCCGGATACCGGCGATGGAGACACCCCGGCGGCGCAGGCCCCGGCCGAGGAAAAAAGCGCTGAAAGTGACGAAGCAGCCGTTAAAAACGGTGAAGACGACAACAAGCGAAATCAGTAATGAAAAATTCGTTCCCGGTAGCGCCCGTTACGGGCGCAGCCTGGCATGTCATGGGGGGGCGGGCGTTGAAGACGCCCTCCCCCTTTGGCGTTATGGGCATCGTCAATCTGACTCCAGATTCTTTTTATGATGGCGGCGCGCACCATCTGGCTCCAGCCGGTTTGCGGCACGCCCTGACCTTGCTGGAAGAAGGCGCGGACATCCTTGACCTGGGGGCCGAGTCGTCCCGGCCTGGAGCCGCAGAGCTTTCGCCCGACGAAGAGATCCGCCGCCTTATTCCCGTGCTTATGGGACTGCGCCGCAAGGTCCCCTGGGCGGTGATTTCCGTCGATACCTACCATGCTGCCACTGCCGCCGCCGTTCTGGAGCAGGGCGCGGCCATAATTAACGATATTTCGGCGTGCGCGTTTGATCCGGCCCTGCTGGACGTGCTTGTGCAGTACCGGCCGGGCTATGTGCTCATGCACAGTCAGGGGCGGCCGGAGACCATGCAGCACAATCCGCAATACACGGACGTGCGGCGCGAAGTACGGGAATTTTTTGAGCGCAACCTCGCTCGGCTGGTGCGGGCGGGAGTTCCCGAAGACCGCATCATTCTTGATCCTGGCATCGGTTTCGGCAAAACGCTGGCCCATAATCTGGAACTGCTGGCGCACCCCGAAGACTGGTTGGATATGGGACGTCCGGTGCTCATGGCCCTTTCAATGAAGTCTGTTTTCGGCGGCCTGCTTTCATTGCCGCCGGGCGAGCGTGGCGCGGCCACCGTGGCGGCAACGGCTCTG
>NZ_JBAIYW010000626.1:0-3309 GCF_036763055.1 Desulfovibrio sp. 1214_IL3152
CGCCGAACCAGCAACCGCCCGGCACGGCCCACTGCAATGCCTGACCGTTCAGGATATCCGGGCCGACAAGCGTCTCGTGCGAACGTCCCTCCCGGTCTATCCACGCCAGACGCAGGGGGCCGCCCAGATGAAAGTGCCAGAGTTCGTCCTGCCGTATGCGGTGCAGACGCGAATACTGCCCTGCCCGCAATAAAAAAAGAATGGCGGTGGATACGGGCCGGGGCCGGTCAAAACCGCAGGGCATATCCTGTGCGGCAAAGGTGTGGCCGCTACAGTACGTGCGGCGATAATAACCGCCTTCCGGATGCGGAGCGAGGCCAAGATGATCAATGATATTCTGGGGGTCCATGCCGCCAGTGTAGCCGCTGAGGCTTTCTTAGGGAAGGGCTTAGTGCGAGGGTGCGCCTGCCACAGCCCTGCGGCGGTGTTGCCCGGCAGAAATGCCCTGCGCATTCCCGCGCGTTGCGCCGCCGTCATGCGGCTTTCCCCGGCGTGCGCAAAGTGCCTCCTCACTCCAGGTTACGGCTTAACGGTCAAAAAACCGCTGCCGACGACTGGCACAAACAGGCCGCCGCTGCCATCGCGTGCAGCCAAAGGGGCATTGAACTACTTTCTATGGCAACATACTGAAAAAAATGATATAGTATCTTTAACACGAGATGCTTTGCCGAGTTGGCTGTAAAAAAGCTTTACAATCAGCGTGAGATTGTTTAAATAGGAATTGTTCTTGATAGAAAAAAGCAACATGTTTACATAAAAGGAGTTAAGAAATGGACAAAACGCAAGAAAATCTCATGACGGCCTTTGCCGGCGAATCCCAGGCCAACCGCAAATACCTTGCCTTCGCCCAGGTGGCTGACAAGGAAGGCATGACCCAGGTCGCCAAGCTTTTCCGCGCCGCTGCCGCCGCCGAAACCATCCACGCCCACGCTCACCTGCGCAATGCGGGCAAGATCGGCGACACCACGGCCAACCTCAAGTCCGCCATTGAAGGTGAAACCTACGAATTCACCAAGATGTACCCCGAAATGATCAAGGACGCCGAAGCGGAAGGCAAGACCGCCATTGCCAAATACTTCGACTTTGTGAACAGTGTGGAAGAAGTGCACGCCAACCTGTACAAAAAAGCTCTGGAAAACCCTGCCGGCCTGCCCGAGACCGACTACTACATCTGTAAGGTATGCGGCTACACCCACGAAGGCCCCTGCGACGACTGCCCCGTGTGCGGCGCCGGTACCGCAGCATTTTTCAATGCCAGCGAATGCTGCAAGTAAGGATGTTGTCGGCGGCCTGTCCGGCTGCCCGAAACTCCGGCCCTGCTGACCGCACGGCTCTGGATGGATGATGGTTGGAGGAGCCTTTCGGCTCGGGGGCTGCCGCCACACGGCAGCCCCCTGTTTTTATACGGCACACATTTTGCCTTTTCTGAAACCGCCTGTTCCCGGCCTTTCTCGTGCCATGCGTGCGGACATTGATGCTGCCGCCCTGTTTGCGCCTCTGGCACAAAAAATAAAAAGCTTATATATTCAAATCGTTGTATACTTATTTTCCTGCACTGATAACTGACGAACCATGACCGAAGGCTTGGGCCGTCTGCGGGCGCATCCTGGGCGATCCGAATTTTTTGTTTTTATTTTTACAAAAAATACGGTCACATACCGAACCGTCTGCCTTTTGATTTGCCTTTTACCTTAAAACAGTTCATTATGAATTGATGTACGCCGGACCGGCCTTCCGACCGGGCGGCGCTTCTTTTCCGCGTTGCGGCAAAATCGCAACGTACTTTTACGTTCATTTTGTATGCCTGGAGAACGTCTGTATGCGTCTTCTTTTCCGTTCACACATGTTTGCCTTCCTTCTGCTCATTGGCGTTGCCACAGCTTTTCCCGGCACATCCTATGCCGCCGATGCAAAAGAGCCTGCCAAGGAAGCTCCCAATAAATTCGATGCCCTCAAACGCTTCAGCCAGGTGCTTGATCTGGTTGAACGCTACTACGTACGCGACGTGACCCAGGGCGACCTCATCAACGGGGCCGTCAAAGGCATGCTGCAGGGGCTTGACCCCCACTCCACCTTCATGAGCACAGACGAATACAAAGAAATGCAGGAGACGACCTCCGGCGAATTCTTTGGCGTGGGCATAGAAATTTCACAGGAAAACGGCCAGATCACCGTGGTGACGCCCATTGAAGACACCCCGGCCTTCCGCGCAGGTCTGCAGCCGGGCGACATAATCCTGTCCATCAACGGCCAGCCCGCACAGGAACTGTCGCTTCAGGAAGTGGTGTCGCGCATCCGCGGCCCCAAGGGTTCTGAGGTGGAACTGGTCATCCTGCACCACGACTCAAAAAACCCGCAGACCGTGCGCATCACGCGCGATGCCATCCCCCTCATCAGCGTCAAGTCCAAAAAACTTGAGGACGGCTACTACTGGATACGCCTCACGCGCTTTTCCGAACGCACCACCGATGAACTGAAAGAAGCGCTCAAGGCTGCGGAAAAAGAAAGCAAGGCCAACGGCGGCATCAAGGGCATTGTGCTTGATCTGCGCAACAACCCCGGCGGGCTGCTTGACCAGGCCGTCAGCGTGGCTGACGCCTTTCTTGAAAAAGGCACCATCGTTTCCATCAAGGGCCGCCGCGAAAACACGGAACGTGTGTATTCCGCCAAAAAACAGAACGACGATGTGCGCGTCCCCATGGTTGTTCTGATCAACGCCGGTTCCGCCTCGGCATCTGAAATCGTGGCCGGTGCGCTGCGCGACCAGAAGCGCGCCCTCATCCTGGGCGAACGCTCATTCGGTAAGGGTTCTGTGCAGAACATTATTCCCCTTTCCGACGGCTCCGGGCTCAAGCTCACGGTGGCCCTCTACTACACGCCCAACGGCAGTTCCATTCAGGCCGAAGGCATCGTGCCCGACCTTGAAATACCCTTTGAAGCGCCGCGTTCCGACGACAAGGACAATCCGCGTATGCTCCTGCGCGAGCAGGACCTGAACCGTCACCTTGAAACCAAGAACGACAAAAAGGCTCCCAAGGGCAAAAGCACGGCCAATGACGCCCAGGAACAGCTTGCGCGCGACAACCAGTTGCGCATGGGCCTTCAGATGGTCAAAAGCCTGCCCAAAATGCGGGAAATCAAGGCTCAGTGACGCCCTGACGCACAATTTAGTGGCGTATGTCCGATAAAAAGCATAATAAAAGCCTCCTGTCCGGTCGTTTGTGGCCGGGCGGGAGGCTTTCCGCGTCATGGCGCATGGCCCTGGGCGGCAGCCTCTGGCTGGCGGCCAGCCTTGCCCTGGCGCTCTGG
>NZ_JBAIYW010000257.1:0-3305 GCF_036763055.1 Desulfovibrio sp. 1214_IL3152
GGTGAACAGGCCCACCATGGGGCCTGGCAGCGTTTCCATCAGGTAGATGGGTACGGCCATAAGGCCGCGGGCGTTGCCGGGGGTGACAATGGCCGCGGCAGCGCCCACAAGTACGCCCATGGCGATGAAGATGACGTTGAAACCGCCGGCGATGAGCAGGCCCTTGCGGCCTTCGTCGGCGGTCTTGCACGAGAGGGCCATCTGGAAGGCGGCCTGGGCCAGAAGCACGTTGATCAGAAACGTGCCGAACCACGCCAGAATGGTCTGCAGGCCCACGCTGGTGAGGTCGCCGTACTTGGCGTCGGTGGTCAGCAGGGCGGCTACGGCGTCAAAACCGGGGTTGATTGCGATGGCGTAAATAGCCACGGCAAACATGATCATGAAAACAAAGAAGTTGGCGGTCTGCGTCATGGCTACTGACCACATGCCGCCCGCGCTCAGGAAGACATACATGAGTGCCGCCGTGATAACCACGGAAAGCAGCATGTCCATGCCGGTGATGGCGTTGATGCATGAAGCGAAGGCCAGGGCCGTGGCAACAGACCACATGGGAAAGGTAATGGCCGTGATGCCCCCGGCAATGCCCTTGGCGGCCCTGCCGTACTTGTCGCCGATAAGGCCGGAGATGGTCACCATCATGCGCTTGCGGAACGGTCCGATGAGTACCAGCGCAATGATAAGCACGTGGGTAAGTTCCGCTACGCCGTACCACAGGGCTGAAATGCCCGTGAGGTAGGACAGTTCAAGAATGGCGATATAGGTGGAGCCTGAAAACAGGCCGGTAATGCAGAAGGCGACGGTCCAGCGGCTGAACTTGCGCCCCCCCACAAAGAAATCTTCGCCCGCCTGAGCCTTTTTCTTGGCTATCTGGCTCATGACAATGAGCAGAAGCGTATAGGCCAGGGCCAGGCCGAACATCCAAATGGCCGAAGAAGTCATAGATTGCTCCTCATGCTTCCTGAAATTTTGCGCCGCCACAGGCGGGCGCGCCCCCAAAATGGTTAACGGAACGGCCGTTTCATCCAGGTGTCCCGTACGGCCTGCGGGTTACCGACAGGTCGGGCTGCCGACCCCGCATCCTCTCTCGATCCCAGTTTCTCTGCCGCCGGCGGCAGAGAAACGTATTGCTATGCGTTTTCGGCTGGGCCGAAAGACATTCACGCTATAGCAAACATTGTTCCAAAAAGTTTTTATAATAAAAACAGAATGTTATGAGGATAGTGAAAGGTCGTGCTGGCGGGTGGGCCTGAAAAGGCCCCAGCTTGTGCGGTTGAGTAACACGATGAAATATATGTATATCGTGTTTTAGAGGCCAAAATGTCTGGTCTGGAAGCTGTGGTTCGTTATCGAACCATGTGGTTCATAAATGAACCGCAGGTTCTTTTTCGCAACCTGCGGGCATTCTGAAGCGGATATGGCGCAGAAGGGGGGTATGAAGGCGCGGATTTGTTTTTCAGAGTGGTTTAATTCTGAACCACCAGGTCGTGTTCCCGCATCTTGCGCAAAAGGGTGGCGTGCGAGATTCCCAGCGCCCTGGCTGCCGCCCGTATGCTCACCGTATTGCGCAGGGCGTTTTCAAGGCACTGCTTTTCAAAGTGCCGCATCTGTTCCCGCATGGGGGCGTTGACGGGCGGCGCTACGGAGCCGTTGGGCCGGACAATGCTTTCCCACACCGGGGCGCGGTTGCCCGACGACAGGCTGGCGATGGTCAGCCGTTCCATAAAGTTGGCAAGTTCGCGCACGTTGCCGGGCCAGGAATAGGCTTGCAGCATTTCTTCTTCCGCCGGGCTGAGGCCGCAGGCGCAGGAATATTTTTTGCTGAAGCAGGAAAGGAAGTGCTGGGCCAGGGGCAGGATGTCCTCGCGCCTTTCACGCAGGGGCGGTACGGCAAGGGGAATGACGTTGAGGCGGTAATAGAGGTCCTCGCGAAAGGTGTTTTCGCGCACCATCTTGAGCAGGTTTCTGTTGGTCATGGCAATGATGCGCACATCCAGCCTGACGGGCTTGCGCCCGCCGATGCGGTAGATGACGCCTTCCTGAAGGGCGCGCAGCAGCTTGACCTGAAGGGTCAGGTCCATTTCGCCCACTTCGTCCAGCATGAGTGTGCCTTCGTGGGCCACTTCCAGCATGCCCGTCCGGCTGGCGTTGGCTCCGGTGAAGCTGCCTTTTTCATAGCCGAAGAGCTCCGCCTCCTGCAGATGCTGGGGGATGGTTCCGCAGTTTATCTGCACCAGCGGGCCGTTGCGGCGTTTGCTGTGGTTGTGGATGTGCATGGCCACAACCTCTTTGCCCGCGCCTGTTTCGCCGGTGATGAGCACGGTGGAGTCCACGCCGCCAAGGCGCGCGGCCTCGTCCAGCAGGCGCAGCATGGCGGGGTTGTGGGCGATGGTTTTTGTTCCCTTGAGGCTGGCTTCCTGAAAGGCCGCCAGCTTGCGGCGACTGTTTTCGGCCTCTTCCTGAAGGCGGGTGACTTCCGTCATGTCCTGAGCGGACAAAACGCAGCGGAAGAGGCGCTGATCTGCATCAAAAATGGGCGTGGCAGAAAAAATCACCTGCTTGCCGTTGCAGTCCTCCAGCAAGGTTCCGGCGCTTTTACGCGAATGCAGGGTTTTTTTGAGCAGATCGGCCACGGCCTTCATGGCAGGACTGGCGGGCCGGTTTATGCTGTCGCAATCCGGCAGGAGAAAGCGGATTTTGTCGTTGGTATACAGGGCGTTGCCGTTGGTATCAAAAATGATGATGCCGTCCGTGGCGCAGTTTATGACCGCGCTCAGTTCCCGGTTATGGCAGTCGGCGCTGCAGAAGGCCTTGTAAATTTTATGGATAAGCTCTTTCTTGGTGAGCACGCCCACGAGCCTGTCGTCGTGGTCCAGCACCAGCATCCTGTCGATGGGCATGCTGCATGCCATGCCGAATGTGGCGTCGTTGCGTATGCTCACAAGATCCACGTCCATGACTTCGCTGATGGGCGTTTCAAAAGACTTGCCCGCGCGTATGGCCTGCACGAGGCGAAATATGGTCAGAATGCCGCGCACTTTCTTGTTTTCGTCCAGAATAGGCACGCAGTTGACCCCGTGGCGCTCATAAACGGGCAGGGCGTCCTTGAGCAGATGCCCTGGCGTCAGGGTTTCGGGATTGTCGTGCATGACTTGTTCGACAAGCATACTTTCTTCGGGCAGTGCGGGCATGGAATGTCTCTGGGTTTGATGACCGGCTCGGCTTGAGCGGCGCTTTCCCGGCCTGGCCGGGCGTGTGGAGCGTTGGGCCGGATGTTTTATGCCGCACCCGGCACTGGGCAGGCGGTT
>NZ_JBAIYW010000527.1:0-3300 GCF_036763055.1 Desulfovibrio sp. 1214_IL3152
CCTGCCGCAACCGTCACAGGGGTGGTAACGGCCATGCCGTTGTTGTCTTTTGCCGGGGCAAGCAGGTTCACGGGGCTGCTTTCGGCGGCCCCGCCCTGCAGGGGCAAGATGGCGCCTATGCTCACGCTTTGGCCGCCAGAGGGACCACTGCTGCCGTTGGCCCCGGCAAGACGCACATTGTCCTTGACAATGGCCGCAAAGCGGGAGTTGCGGTATGCGGCGGCAAAGCCGTCATCCACAAGAGCCAGATCATCGGCATCAACCCAGCCGCCGGCTATGGGGCATTCCACAAAATGCCAGCGCCCGTCGCGTGAGGTGTGGGCAATCAGTACCGGCGTACCCAGAGGGAGCAGGGAATACTGGAAGTAGTCAAAGGGATTGGCGCGCGGGTCCGGTGTGGGTTCTGAAAAGCGCGTCAGATGCGTGGGCATTTCACGCAGGTCCGCGTTGCGTACCGTAATGGCCGCCTGGGCGCGCGTGGGGAAGTTTTTGAGGTCGGCATTGCGGGCCATTGCGTCCCATTCAGTCTGTGTCCAGCGTTCGCTGCCCTGCCTGTAGCCTCTGGCCTTGCCGAAAATGGCCGCCACATCGCGCTTGCGCATGGATGTTTTGCGCATGTCCCACGGGCCGAAGAATATGCGGTCAAAGCGCGCTGTCTGGCGATCCTGCTCGGCCTGTGAGATGAGGCGCTTGCCCGGCCCCGCGCTCTGGGCGTAAACTTCCAGGTTCTGGGGAAACTGGCGCAGGTCTGCAATGGTTCCCATCCATGCGGGAGCCTGGCCGTCACGGGGCGGAACGGTTTTGCCGCCGCAGGCGGCCAGAAGCAGAAGGGCAAGTGCCGGCAGAAGCAGGCGAAGGCGGGAAAGCATACGTATGATCCTCCGGGAACAGCCCATAGTCGTGGGCCGTTTATTTAAAATAGCACTTCAAATATGCAAATACAAATAATATTGTTTTTCGCAGCTTTTTGGCGATGCCCACCCTTGCGGTATTGACATCAAAGCGTGCTCTACTTAAAAGAAACCTCGCTGTCACCATCGTCTATCCGGTTAGGACGGCGGCCTCTCAAGCCGCTAAGACGGGTTCAAATCCCGTTGGTGACGCCAGTTTTTCGCAAGTGCGCTGCCACCGGCGGCGCACCGATTGCATTTTTGAGGGGCGTGAAGGGTAAAATTCCTTCGCGCCCCTTTGTTTTGCGCCGTGCGCCGTGGTCAGGCCGGGCTGCCCCAGCCGGAAACAATGATGAGCATTCCGGCCAGAGCCACGCCGCCACCCACCATGTCGGTGGTGGAAAGGCTTACGCCGTCCACGAGTTTAAGCCATGCCAGGGCGGTTGCCACATAAACGCAGCCATAGGCCGCATATACCCGCCCGCTGGCGGCCGGGTGCATGGTCAAAAGCCAGGCAAAAACGGCCAGGCTCAGGGCCGCCGGAACCAGAAGCCAGGGGGAGCCGCCCTTGCGCAGCCACACATAGGGCAGATAGCAACCCACGATCTCGGCAACCGCCGTGACCACAAACAGCAGAAATGTTTTCAGGATCATCTTTTTCTTCTTTTCCGCAGTTGACGAAACCCCTCGCGGCCAGAATGCCAGAAGCCCGGGCCGGGGTCGAGAGGCTCACGCCGCTTCCCGGGAAAAAGGAAGGCGGAACAACCTGGAGCCTGCCCGGGCCGTTCCGCCGCATGTATGCATGCAGGCAAACGTTTATGCCTTGCGGATGCGCACCTTGTATTTGCGCAGAAAATCTGCGGGCATATAGGTCATCTTGGCCTGACGCAGGCCTTCTTCGTCCAGGTCCTGGGCGCGGTTGATATAGGTGAATCCTGTTCCAGCCCGGCGGGCAAACGTGCAGTTGATGGTCTGGTAAACACCCTTGAAGCCGCTGAGCCCTTTTTCGTAATGCACCCCAAGGCTTGTGCCGTCAAGGTTTTCGCCCACGCTGAAGGCGACCATCTTGCCGTCCACATACAGTGATCCGCCCACAAGGCTGCGGAAACTGTTCCAGTGGCTGAGCACACGGTTGATGGCCTCGTTTTCGGCGCGCAGCGAGGGGGAGTCTTCGCATTCGTGCCACTGGCACCAGTCGTCCTGTACGGCCAGCACGTCCTCGATCATGCGGTCGTCCAGATCGTGGTAGTCGGGTTCGCCGTAGTTCTTGATGTAGCTGTTATAGTGATTGCGTTTTTTATGAAAACGGTTGCCCGGCAGGTCGGCAAGCTCTTCCTGTTTGTACAGGTATTCCCACTGGCCCCTGTCTTCTTCGGCGTCCACCAGTCCGGGCAGGCGTTCCTGCCAGACGTGCAGCAGTTCTTCAGGCACGCGCACCACGTCATGGGCGGTTTCGTTGAAAGAGCAGGGCAAAAGGCTCTTCCAGTCCACCGCGTTCCAGTCGCCCACGGGCGCCCAGCATACTTCATGGGGGCGGGTCTGGCGTATCCAGCACATATTGTCGTCAAAGCACCATTCAAGGCCATAATATTCCTGCCAGCCCCAGAGGTTGGCAAGAGTATAATCCAGCGAACGCTGAGGGGTGCGCTGCCAGATGTCATAATAGCGTCCGCTGTCGTCCAGGCTTACGGGAATGAATTTTTTACTCACGGTTTTGTTCTCCTTGGAAAGGCCCATGCGGAAAGCACAAGGGTTCTGCGGGCCGTCAGGCAGGGTGCGGCTGGCGGATCTTGCTCATGGCAAAACGCGTCCAGTCGCGGCGCAGCACCACATAAAGCATGATGCTGGTCTGCAGGCATTGGGAAACGAGCATGGCTACAAAAACGCCCGAGGCTGTGCCCCAAAGCATATGTCCGAGCAGCCAGCCCAGGGGAAGGCGCACCAGCCAGAAGGTGCCGCCGAAAATCATCAGGTTGTACTTGGTGGCTCCCGCCCCGGTCATTACGCCGCCCATGACGGTGCTGGCAATGGAAAAGGGCGTGGAAAGCAGGTTGAAGGTCAGGTAGTTCACAATCTGGGCCTGGGTGCCGGGTTCCTGGGAAAGCAAAAGGGCGATGTCCTGCCTGAAAGGCCAGAGCAGGGCTGCCATAAGGCTCATGGCTATGGCGGCCGCGCCGACCATGAACAGGGCGACCTTTTTGGCCTCGGCGGGTTTGCCCGCGCCAAGGCTGTTGCCTACAAGCACGGCTACGCTCATGTTGAAGGCCATGCCCGGCAAAAAGAGAAGGGCTTCCACACGCAGCCCCGCCGTAAGTCCGGCCAGAGCGTTCACGCTGTCAAGGGGCAACGAGGCCACCAGCACGAAAAGGGTCAGGTAACCGGACTGCCAGACGATCTGCGCGGCTCCCGA
>NZ_JBAIYW010000079.1:0-3274 GCF_036763055.1 Desulfovibrio sp. 1214_IL3152
TGGCGGCTGCGTGAGCAGACGTTCGCTACGGAGGCGTAAGCGCAGTTTATCTGCGCGGTTAAACGCCGAAGTGAGCGTGCCTTAAACTTTGAGAATGTATATTCTCAAAGTTAATCTGCTCTAATGCCCGGTCTGCCAGTTTGATTCGGAAAAAACTGTTCTTCAGCAGTTCTTTTATCCTGCCGGCTGTACCGAAAAACCTTTTTACTCCGGCCATGCGCGACATGTGCATGCCTTTTCCGTAAAAAGCGTTTTTTCTTGCCCTTGCGCAGAGTCTTTTATCCGGGGCGCTGTGATTTTAAGAATGCCAGTTCTCAAGATCACACGACGCCGCTTCAGCGTGCAGCCGCGTAATCAGGCAAGAGGGCAGGCAAGCGGCGCTGCTGCCTGTATCCGCAAGCCCTTCGGCAAGGGCAAAAACTCACTTGCGCCTTCATGGCGAGGGCCTGCTCATGCAGCCGCGGAGCCTTTGTAACGTGGCACTGCCCCAGAACCAGCACCCAAGCAACGGCAGATATTCTGATGGACTTCATTAAAAACAACAGCCTGTTCATCAGGCTGGTGATCATGGTCAGTCTGGCTCTTTGCCCACCCATATTGTTGAGCCACCTGGCCGGGTCGTATTTTATCAGTAAATACGGCTTTGAGCAGGCGGAGCAGACAGTCGCCAATGTGGCCCAGCTTACGGCGGAATCCTCGGCGGTTATTGAGGGCATGGCGTCGCCGCGCGGTGAAGCCTGGAAGCAGATGACAGATTTTATCAGCATGCTGACCAGCGTTTCCGGGGTCAAGTTCATCGTGCTGATCGATATGAACGGCAACAGGATTTACCATCCCGAGGCGCAAAAAATCGGCGCGCATGTGGTGGGGGGCGACGAGGGCGAAGCCCTGAAGGGTAAAACCTATATATCTTCGGCCCGTGGCACGTTCGGTTTTTCTCAGCGGGCCTTTCGCCCGGTATACGCCGAAGACGGGCGACAGGCGGGCGCTGTTATCGTGGGCATCATGTCGCGCGATATTGAAAACAACGTGGCGCGGCTCACCAGTCCCATGACATGGCTGTTCGGCCTGTCGCTGATAACCGGCCTTGTGCTGGCGGTGCTGCTTTCGCGCAAGATAAAGAAAATTCTCTTCGGGCTGGAGCCGCATCAGATCGCCCGCATGCTTGAAGAGCGCAATGCCATTCTCAGCACAGTGCGCGAGGGCATCATTGCCATCAACAGCAACAGCCGACTTGTGGTCGTCAATGAAATGGCTGAAAAAATCCTGCGCACGGCGGGGGTCAAGGGAGAGTTGCTGGGCCGCCCTGTTCAGGAGGTCGTGCCTTCAACACGGCTTGACGCCATCCTCAGGCAGGGAAAGCCGGAATATGACCGTGAGCAGAATATCAACGGCCTGATTATCATGACCAACCGCGCTCCGGTCATAATCCAGGGCAAGACCGTGGGCGCGGTTGCCACGTTCAGGGACCTGACGGAAATACGCGTTCAGGCGGAGCGGCTGACCGGGCTGCGCAATTATGCCGAAGCCCTCCGCTCACGGTCGCACGAGTATCTGAACAAGCTGCACGTTATTTCCGGCCTGCTGAACAACCGCTGCTATAAAGAACTTGAAGGGTATCTGTCGGACATCATTGGCAGCAAGGTGCGTGAAATTTCAAGCATCAAGGCCAATGTCAGGGAGCCTGTGGTGGTGGGGCTTCTGGAGAGCAAGTTCAGCCGGGCCAATGAGCTTGGCGTCACGCTGTCCATCGGCGGCGACGGCATTATCCCGCCGCTTTCCTCCAGGGGTGGGCATGCCCTTGTGACCGTACTCGGCAACCTTGTGGACAATGCTTTTGACGCTGTTATCTCCACTGATGAAAAACATATTCACCTTAATGTTCACAGCGATGCCTCAAGGCTTGTCATAAGCGTCAGCGATACCGGACACGGCATTGATGAAAACCACCTGCAAAAGATTTTCAACAAGGAATTTTCAACCAAGGGCGCGGGGCGCGGCATCGGCCTTTACATGCTGCTGCTGACGCTTGATGAACTGGACGGTTCTGTGGAGATAGACTCACATGTGGGGCAGGGGGCGACCTTTACGGTTTCCGTTCCCCTTGCCGGACTCATGAGAGAAAGCGGCCCGCAATGAGCCTTGCTGGAGAGCCGGAATGATACATACAATCATCGTTGAGGACGATCCTATGGTGGCCGGACTGGCCGCGGGCTATCTTGAGCGTGTCGAGGGCTTCCGCCTGGAGCACGTTGCCCGTTCGGGCGAGGAGGCCCTGGATCTGCTGCGTACAAGCCATGTGGATCTGACGCTTCTTGATGTCTTCATGCCGGGCATGAACGGTATGGAACTGCTGCGCATCATCAAGAGCCGCTTTGTCCATTCGGATGTGATCATGATTACGGCGGCCCGGAACAGCGAGGACATCCTTACCGCCCTTCGTCTGGGCGTGGCGGACTATATCGTCAAGCCGTTCACTTTCGAGCGCTTTCGGGAATCCATGCTGCAATTTTATGAAAAGCGCCGCCTGCTCATGTCTCCCGAGGCGCCGCTGACCCAGGATGTTCTGGACAGGCGGATATTCGTTAAAAAAGCCGATGGGCCAGCAGCCGGACGCCCCAAGGGCATTGATTCGCAAACGCTGGAAAATATTGTGTCTATCTTGAAGGATTGCACAAAGCCGTTCAGTCTCAAGGATATTGAGCTGCTGTCGGGCATTTCGCGCATTTCGTTGAAGAAGTATTTTGACTATCTGGCGGAAACCGGCAGGCTGGGCAGCTTCAAGGATTACGGCGGCCCCGGGCGCCCGGCAACCCTGTACAACTGGATAGGTTAAAGCGGAATCGGTTTTTTAGAGCATTTTAACTTTGAAAAAGTGTAAATACTCTAAGCAGTGTCGTCACGAGATGAATTTCCTTGGTATATCAAGGAGAGCGAGCCTTTTATGCAGGGAGTGTACTCTTATGGTACTCGACCGGAATAAAAGGCGAAGTTCGACGCAGAGATACCGGGAAAGGCGCTCGTGACGACACTGCCTAACGCTGCACGAAAGTGCAGTGCGCCACAATGTGGCGTGGATCCCGCCGAAAATCGCATTTTCCGGCGGGATGAAAACTTTGAAATGTGAAGCATTTCAAAGTTGATCTCCATCTAGAGCAGATTAACTTTGAGAATATACATTCTCAAAGTTTAAGGCACGCTCACTTCGGCGTTTAACCGCGCAGATAAACTGCGCTTACGCCTCCGTAGCGAACGTCTGCTCACGCAGCCGCCA
>NZ_JBAIYW010000448.1:0-3223 GCF_036763055.1 Desulfovibrio sp. 1214_IL3152
TCCGTCCACAGGTCTGTTTGGGGCAACAGTCTGCCCGGCCTGTTTGAGGGGACTGCCCTGCGCGGTGCTTTGGGCAGACGCTGTGCCTTGCACGGTGCCTTGGGCAGGCGCATGGGTTTGCGCCGCATTGCCGGCCTGGCTCTGCTGCCCGGTTAGCTGAGTGTTCTCTGCTTTTTGCCCTGACGCCGCGCCAGCTTGTACGCTGCCTGTCGCATTTTTGTTTTCAAATTGCGTAAGGTCAGGCGTAGTGACAGGCATCGCCAGACTTTCCGGTTCTGCCTTGAAGTTTTTTTTGAATGATCTGGCGCTGATTCTTTCAGGATCAGCCAACGGCTGGAACGCGCTGTTGAGTTCTTGTACCGCAAATGCCCCGTCCGGCAGTTCCCAGACAAAGTAGTGGGTTTTGCGGCGGTTTTCCGTCCAGTCGGTGGAAAAGGAATACACGCCAGAAAATTTTGAGCGACGCATGCCCGAAATGTACATTATTTACGCCGAATGGCAAGAATGGCTTCCGGCCTTTACGTGACAGGGCCTTTGAGCTAGTATGCCGCCATGCACGAAATGGCTATCGCACAAAGCTTGCTGAAAATGGCGGAAGAGGAAATTACCCGTCAGGGCTGTACCCGTCTTGAGGTTGTGAACGTCAAATATGGCGCTCTCGCCGGGCTGGTGCCGGAATCTCTTCAATTCTGCTTTGAAACCATGATTCAGGGGACGCCCCACGAGGGCGCGCGCCTTGAAATGGAAGAATTGCCGTTGCAACTGCACTGCCCGTTCTGCGGCGCGGATTTTGGCGGTGAAGGGCAGGACGCTCTTGTGCAGCCCTGCCCCGGATGCGGCGAGCAGTTCGGTCACGTGGTCAGGCAGGGCAGGGAGCTGTATTTGAACCGCCTTGAGGCCAGCTGACCCGAGCCGGATAGGGACGGCGGTCCCCACCGAGGCGCTGCGCCTGAAACGGCGGCGGCTTTCTTGCCTATGGCGCCGCAAGTTTTCTAGCAGATATCATCGCCTTCTCAACGTACCGATACTTTACATAAAAGACCCCATTGCCGGGGCCTGCAAGGAGACTGGCATGCAAATTCCCGTGGTTCGCAATGTGCTGGAAGCCAATGAAAAAATGGCGGCTCATGTGCGCAAGCGGCTGTCTGACAGCGGGATTCTGACCCTGAATCTGATCAGTTCGCCCGGCGCGGGCAAGACCACGCTGCTGGAGCGCACGCTTACCGATCTGGCGGGAGAGTTTCGCATGGCCGTGGTGGAAGGCGACCTGCAGACGAACAACGACGCGCGCCGCGTGGCCGCTACCGGGGCGCAGGCCGTGCAGATCAATACCGACGGCGGCTGCCACCTTGACAGCAACATGATCCTGACCGCGCTGGACAGCCTCGATCTTGAAGGCGTGGACATTCTTTTTATCGAAAACGTGGGCAACCTCGTCTGCCCTGTGGAATTTGACTGTGGGGAAGACGCCAAGGTGGCCCTGCTGAGTGTGGCCGAAGGCGACGACAAGCCCGAAAAATACCCGCTTCTTTTCAACCTGGCTCAGGCGCTTGTGCTGAACAAGGTGGACCTGTTGCCCTATGTGGATTTTGACATGATGCGGGCGCGTAATTTTGCCACAAAGCTCAATAAAGATCTGGATATTTTTGAGGTTTCCTGCCGCCACGGCCAGGGCCTTCAGGAATGGTACGGCTGGCTGCGCGCCATGCGGGCTGCCAAAAAAGAAGGTCGCCCGCTTTAGAGCAGATTAACTTTGAGAATATACATTCTCAAAGTTTAAGGCACGCTCACTTCGGCGTTTAACCGCGCAGATAAACTGCGCTTACGCCTCCGTAGCGAACGTCTGCTCACGCAGCCGTCAGAGCAATTTCAAAGTGAAATTGCTCTAGGCAAGCCTGTTAAAAAAAATCTGCCGGTCGCACGGGCAGGCGGCGACAGTGCATTTTTTATGATGCGGAAGCGCTATGCCTGCGCGCGGCGGAGGCGGCAAGAGCAGCCTGATGTTTTTCGGTTATGCTTGCAAAAGAATAGTAAAAATCCCGGTCTGTGCCGGGATTTTTTATGGCCCGCAACTACGCGGAACAAAATGTGAAAAGCGTCAGGTCGGGGAGTGCTCAGCGACCGCCCTCGCCAGCCTGATAGGCGGCCACATCCACAACAAGGTTTTTTGATGCGGGCCGCAGGGTCAGGGTAAAAAGCTGCACGTCCTGCCTGGGCGTGTCGGCATCTGCCAGATTCGGCAGCATGGCCGCCGGGGCAAGCATGATCGTAGCCTCTCCCTGGCCCGCCGCAAGAAAATAGTCCAGTACCTGCCGGAGCACCTGCCGGTGTTGCGCAGGGTCTGTCCTGGGCAGTTCCACAAAGTCCATATCCAGCCCGGGCAATTCAGCCTGCCAGGGGGCATAGTCCTGGGCATAGAGCGTTTCAAGCAGCTTGTTCAGTGTGGCGGCGTCGAGTTTCCGGCGCAGTTCCATATGTTCAAGACGGTCGGGATCGCCGGGGCGCGCCGTGACAGCAGCACCGGCAGTCCCGTTTTCAGCCTGACCGGGCAAAAGCCGCGCAGCCCAGACCATACCGGCAAATCCAAGGCTGGTCAGCACGGCATCGTTGTCGTCATGAGGCGGGCTTTTGTCCAGCAGGGCGCACACGTCTTTCATGCTCATGCCGGGCCGAAACTGGTCAAGCATGCAGACCGGGCCGCTGTTTTCATCGGGTAAAAGGCTTTGCATCCGGGCGTTGAACTGACGGCTGACGCCTTTGGCCGTTGTCAGGGTCATCTGCTCCGGCCGGGGGCCAAAGGCAAGGCTTGCTGCCTGCCCTACAGGCACGGCGCTGAACGTCCAGAGCGCCAGCCCCGTGTCCAGGCGCAAGTCTGCAGTTCCTCCGGGGTTTTCAATTTCATCGCTGCCGCCGGGGGCCATGTCCAGCCGGGCAAACTGCGTAACACCCTTGCTTTGCAGGCTGATGTTGAGCAGGTCCTCTTCTGTTTTATTGGAAATGACCAGATTTTGAGGGCCTGCTGCCAGGCAGTGTCCCGCCCACAGAAGAAAAATAAAAACAGTGAGAAAACAGGGCAGGCTTCGCTGCGGATAATTGCTGAAGGTCATGCATACACTCCCGATGTCAGTACCCGGCGTCATACGACGGCAGGCACATTATAGCAGAGCGCGGGGGCGGCCCGCAAGTCAGCCGGGCGGAAGCGGCAGGCGTACCTTGCGGGCGC
>NZ_JBAIYW010000290.1:0-3214 GCF_036763055.1 Desulfovibrio sp. 1214_IL3152
TCCCGGCTTTCGCGGGTGATGCGGGCCACGGCCTCCACGGGGTGCAGCACGCCGGTGGACGTTTCGGAAAGCTGAATAAGCACGCCGGCGATGGACGGGTCAGCCTTGAGGGCTGCTGCCACATCTTCGGGATTGACGGCCTGACCCCACGGCACAGAGATGGACTGCACCTCCAGCCCGCGCGAAAGGGCTATTTCCATCCAGCGCTGGCTGAACTTGCCGCCGTCCACCACCAGAACCTTCTGTCCCGGCGCAAAAAGATTGTATACGGCTGCCGTCATGGCTCCCGTGCCGGAACAGGAGAGGGGCAGCACTGTGCCGGAAGTGCCGAAAAGCGTTTGCAGGCTTTGTTGAACCTGCCCCATGATCTCTTTGAACTCGCTTTTGCGATGGTGGATCATGTCCCGGGCCAGAACAAGGCGCACGCGTTCGGGCAGAGGCGTGGGGCCGGGGGTGAGCAGGCGAAACTTGTTAAGCATGTGGCTGTTCCTTTCCTTGTGTTTGCGTTCCGGGAATGCTTTTTGTGTAATGGTAGTGTATTACACGTTTTTTGCCGCCTCCTGCCACCGTTTCCCCGTTGTGCGCCCAAGGTTCCGCAAGCCGCCAGGGGTTGCTTGGAAGCGGTTTTGCGCTGAAACGGCTTTGATGGCTTCGCGGCCAGGCGTTCGCCACAAAGACGCAGCGCGTGTGGTTTGCGCGGGTAAACGCCAAAGTGGGCGTCAAAAAAATTGAGAATGTATATTCTCAAAGTTAATTTGCTCTAGGGGTTGCAACAGTCTGCGCCCACAGGGCTTTTGCGTCAAGCCCGCATGCTCTTCGTGTGGATCGGCCGGCGCCTGATCTCGCTTGTCCGGCTTGCCGGTGGCAGCAGCAGAAGGCACGCTTCTGCTGCTGCGGATTTTTTATTGCTCGGAGCTTACAGCCTGTATGGCTTCAAAAGTCAGCTTCTGGGCTTCCATCTGCTCGGCCAGGGCGCGATCTCCCGGCTTGGCAGTAACGGTAAGCAGCATGCCGGGATTGTCCAGCAGGGAAATAAGATCAAGCACAAGGGCCGTGTGTCCGGGCGTGGTCTGTATTTCGAGGTTGCCCGGTCGGGCGGCAAAGGTTTGCAGGCTGCGGCGTATGGCGTCGTTTTTCTGGTCGTTCTTGACGCCCGGCAGTGCTGCCAGGGCGTTAAGGGCGCCCACGGCCTGAGGCACGTTGGTGGAAATGTTCAGTCCAAGCCAGGCCATAAACCCTTCATCCCGGTACTTCAGGCTGAAATCGCTGAAGCTCTGTGTAAGCAGCCCTTCCATCATGTTTGTGCCGGGCTTTTCATTCAGCTTCACTTCGCAGTCAAGCACGCCCAGGCCGGCGGCGGCGACCGATGCCATCTGATGGCTGACGGTTCCGGTGGAGCGGGTTTCAAAGGCCATATCCATGTTCAGCGGGGGAAGGGTCATATCCAGCAGGGCGTAGAGCAGGCTGGAGGGGGCCGCAAAGCCTTTGACGCTGCTTTTGGTATGGGGGGGCGTGTTGGAGAGCCATTCAAAAAGCACTTCCTTGATCTGCACCGAGCTTGTTTCCACGGCAAAAGCCATATCCGTGACATGGGCCTTGCGCAGCAGGGGCGGCTCTGCCTTGAGCATGGCTTCCATAAGCGGCATGATCTGGTTAAGGGCCTCTTCGGGATCAGCCTGCCGGGTGGCTTCCATTATCTGCCGCAGCAGGTCTTCATCGGGCAGGGTCAGTCCTTCCTGGACGATATGGCCGATGCTCATGCCGGGGGTGTTGTCCACACGCATTTCCAGTCCGTCCAGGACGATGCTTTCAATGGTGCGTCCCTGCCAGCCGCGCATGCGCGATTCCTTCACGGTCAGCCGCACGGAACCGTCGGCTCCCGGGGTGTCCATAGTGACGAAGTGGACCTGGGTATTGTTCGCCCCCATATTGTAGGTGGCGGCCACCATGTCGACAGGCTCGCCTTTTTCCAGTGTCTGCCGAATAAGAAACGGCATGGCCCGAACGATGTCGATTTCTTCGCGCTGCACAGTAACCCTGTTGCCGGGGGCGGTCATGACAAGATTGCGCATCACCACATTTTCAGCCACGTCAATCATGTCCTTGCCGTCAAGCACCATGTCGCGCAGCGGGGTGAAGGCCAGGAGGGTACGCAGGGGAAGGCGGAAGGAAAGTTCGGCGATCTGCCATGTTTCCGGTCCCTGAGGGCGTTCGCCCTGGAGGCTCAGGCCCCGGATGGATATCTCGCGCGACAGGGGCGAGAACTGTATCTGGTCGGCCGAGGCCGCATAGGCGCTGCCCTGGGGGCTTGTAGTCATATTGCCGAGGGCGTTGAGGGTCTGCTCCTGAATGACAGAACGCAGGCCAAAGCCCAGTGCGGCCAGACCGCCCACGACCAGGACGGCCAGGACGACCAGGGTTGTAAGCAACTTTTTCATAGACAGGTATTTCCCTTATGTGTTTGACATGGCGCGCATGCCGTACGGCCGCGCTTTTTGCCATGAGGTTTGCCTGTGCAAGACCGCCGCATCAGTCCACACGGTGGTGGCATCCCAGGCTGGCGCGGTTGCGCATGGCCGCCTGAATGATGACGTAGGCCGTCTGTGAACCGTGAAAAAGGTCCACCAGGCGTCGTGAAATGCGGGTATACTTGTAAAAGTCGTGGATATGCCGCACAAGGTCGCGCATGTCTTCAAAGGCCCGGCGCAGGCGTGCCTCTGTGCGCGAAATGCCCACATAATTCCACATGGTGTTGCGAATGTTTGTCCAGTCCTGAG
The DNA here is from genome assembly GCF_036763055.1 of Desulfovibrio sp. 1214_IL3152. Taxonomy (NCBI): domain Bacteria; kingdom Pseudomonadati; phylum Thermodesulfobacteriota; class Desulfovibrionia; order Desulfovibrionales; family Desulfovibrionaceae; genus Desulfovibrio; species Desulfovibrio sp. 1214_IL3152. The sequence continues at coordinate 2,778 of NZ_JBAIYW010000290.1, forward strand.
CCACCAGGGCGGGGTCATCGCGTCGTTCGTCCCCTTCGTGCAGCCAGTCGGGAATGGCGGCGGCCAGGCTTTTGGGCAGGCCGCTTTCGGCCTTGAGACGGCGGCTCAGGTCTTTGCCGCAGCTAACGCCCCACACCAGGGCCTCAAGCAGTGATGTGCTCGCCAGGCGGTTGGCCCCGTGCAGCCCAGTGCAGGCGCATTCGCCGATGGCGTAAAGACCGCGCATGGATGTGCGCCCGCGTTCGTCGGTGAGCACGCCGCCGCAGAAATAGTGGGCGGCAGGAACAACGGGGATGGGTTCGCGGCGGATGTCGATGCCCGCCTCAAGACATTTCTGGAAAACCGTGGGAAAGCGCGTGGGCAGGTCCTGTTTTACACCGCTCACGTCCAGGAAAAGGCAGGGAGCGCCGTTATGCAGCATTTCGTGCATCATGGCC
>NZ_JBAIYW010000281.1:0-3212 GCF_036763055.1 Desulfovibrio sp. 1214_IL3152
TACCGGCAGGAACGGCGCGCGCCGTGACCAGAGAGCGGCGGGCGTGCTGTCTGGCCGGTTCTTCTTCCGGCAGGGCGCGCAGGTTCAGATCGCCCACACTGGCAAGAGTGGCGTTGAGCCTTTCAAAGAAGTGCCGCAGGTCATTCTTGTCCATGGCGTGATAATGGTCATTGCCGGGCAGGGACTTGTCGTGCGTAAAGTGTTTTTCAAGCACGCGCGCGCCCAGCAGGGTGGCCGTTTCAAGAATGTGCATGTCCCTGGGCAGGGTATGGTCGGAATAGCCGATGGCGTGCTGCGGGAAGTGACGGGCAAGAGCCGGAATCATGCCCAGAGCGGCATTTTCGTCCGCCGTGGGATAATTGAGCACGCAGTGCAGCAGGGCAAGCTTGTTGCCCCTGGCTTCAATCCATTCCACAGCCTCGGCTATTTCGTGCAGATGGGCCGCGCCCGTGGAAAGCAGGATGGGTTTGCCGAAATCGCAAAGAATGCGAATAAAGGGCTTGTTGGTAATATCCGACGAGGAAATCTTGAACACGTCCATAAGATCATTGAGAAAATGAGCGGACTCCACATCAAAGGGCGTGGACAAAAAGGCTATGCCCGTTGCGTCGCAATGTTTCTTGAGCGCTTCAAATTCATTTTTCCAGAACGAGTCGTGCTTTTTAAACAGTTCATACTGGCTGCGGGTCGGCTCCTTGCCGGTATCCCAATAGGCCGGAGAATCCTTGGAGGCCAAGGTTCCCGCCCTGTAGGTCTGAAACTTGATGGCGTGCGCGCCGCCTTCGGCGGCCTCGTCAATAAGTCTGCGGGCAATATCCATGCTGCCCTCATGGTTCACTCCGGCTTCGGCAATGACATAGGGAACGGGAATGCGCGTTTCGGGGGCAGGAACAGCAAATATATCCATGAGTTTCATGCTCATTTCCTCACTGGTGAATTTTAGATTTTCAGTATACTCCCTTGCTGTGCAAAAGAAAAGCAGGGCCACAGGGCGACGCCTATAACCAACCTAGATAACTAGAAAATTTTATATCCTCTTTGCCAACTACACATGTAATTCGTCGTTTTTACAACATATGGACAACTTTGCCTTTGCGCCGCACATGCATTATATTGATCAGTCGCCACGTCACAGGCACACAACAATTCTTTCCGCCTACAGTGCGGTACGCCGTTTTTTGGATACATCTATTATGCAAAAGAATGTCACGGGCTATTCCGCCGCCCTTCTGGCCGTCATCATCTGGTCTGGAAATTTTGTAATCGCACGAGCGGTGGCGGGCCTCATACCCCCCTGGCAGTGCAACTTCTGGCGCTGGCTCATTGCCCTGATCGTCCTGCTGCCCTTTGCCGGAAAGCACTGGCGCACAGACTGGCCCGCCATCAAGAAAAACTGGCGCGAACTATCTCTTTTGGGCATTCTTGGCGTCACCCTGCTCAATACCTTTATCTATAAGGCCGGACAAACCACAGAAAGCATCAACATGGCCCTGCTGGTTCCCACGGCCCCGGTGGTCATACTGATTCTCTCGCGTGTGCTCTATAATGAGCCAATCTCGCCGCGCCGCCTGGCTGGCGTGCTGGTGGTTCTTGCGGGCGTGATAATACTGGTCAGCCGCGGGCAGTGGGATCGGCTGGCCCATCTGCGCTTCAATGAAGGAGACCTGTGGGCTCTGGGCGGCGTGCTGTGCTTCGGCCTCTACTCCCTGTTCATACGCCGGCGCAGCCCCGACATCTCGCCTGTGGGCTTCAGCATATCCACGTTTGCCCTGGGCCTGCTCTACTCCCTGCCCTTTACCGCCATTGAGGCATTCATGCTGCCCCTGCCGCAACTGTCCACAACCCTTGTCATCAGCGTGCTTTACGCAGGCATCGGCTGCTCTGCCCTGTCGTTCTGGCTGTGGACCGTTGCAGTTGACCACATCGGCCCGGTGCGGGCGGGCATGGTCTATTACAGCCTGCCCGTTTTCGCGGGCATCTCCGCAAGCATTGTCCTGCACGAGCGTGTGGCCCCGGCCCAACTGGCGGGCGGTGCGCTGGTTATCAGCGGCATCATCATCGCCACGCTGGTTTTGCCCCAGCATAAAAAGAAAGCCTGAAAACACCTGCGGCACTGCCGCCAAGGAGCATCCTGATGAGCACACAGCCCATACGTATTGTGCTGGCGACCCACAATGCGGGAAAAGTACGCGAGTTGGCCGACCCGCTGGCCCGATTCGGCGTGGAGGTACTGAGCCTTGAGGCTTTTCCGCATATTGGAGAAATTGAAGAAACCGGCGTCACCTTTGAAGAAAACGCCTGCATCAAGGCGCGTGAGGTTGCCCGCCTGACCGGGCTTGTGAGCATTGCCGACGATTCCGGCCTGGAAGTGGATGCCCTGGGCGGCAATCCCGGCGTCTATTCCGCCCGCTATTCCGACGATTGGCCCAGCCAGCCCGATGAAAGCCGCGATGCCCGCAATATCCGCAAACTGCTGCACGAATTGGCCGATGTTCCGGAGAGCAAAAGAGGTTGCCGCTTTGTGAGCTGCATGGCCTGCGTACGCCCCGACGGGGCGGAAATGGTCGTTCGCGGCGACTGGGAAGGCACGTTGCTTTTTGCCCGGCGCGGACAGAATGGGTTTGGATATGATCCTGTTTTCTTTGACAAAGACGTACAAAAAACCGCAGCAGAACTGACCCGGGACGAAAAAAACGCCCGCAGTCACAGAGGCAACGCCCTGCGCGCCCTGCTTGCCAAATGGCAGGATTTTATGAGCGTATAACCGGCCGTGCCGCCATGCGGCAGGCGGCGGCAGACGGGGCAGCTTCTGCTTTTCGCGCTTTCCTGTTATAGCATTTTCGCCTTGAGAATATCTGTTCTCAAGGCTTCCAAGACGCCCGCTCCGGCGTTTAACCGCGCAGATAAACTGCGCTTACGCCTCCGCGGCGGGCGTCTGCTCCCGCATCCGTCAGAGCAATTTCAAAGAGAAATTGCTCTGGAAGCATATTCACTTTGCGTCAAAAAATAATGCGTTGCCACAGGCCAGACTCTTTTCCGCCCGGCCCTCAGCAAGGCACGCAACCTGCTGCACCGCCCAAAAAACATTCAGAAAGGCAAACCCTGAAGCCGTGAGTACCCGCATGCCACAGTCGCCAGCCACCCCCGATCCGGCTCGTCCGCACCAAACAGACGCCAACTTTGCCCGGCCGGATGCGGAGCAGCCCCACACC
>NZ_JBAIYW010000637.1:0-3207 GCF_036763055.1 Desulfovibrio sp. 1214_IL3152
CGCAGCACGGCCACCAGCATACAGCATGGGCTGGTTTTCGGCTTTGCCTGTATGGTTGAGGGGCTTGCGCAACGCCTCAAACGGCAGTTGCCCGGCCCTGTAAAGGTGTTGGGAACCGGAGGCTTTGCGGCGTCCATCGCCAGGGTAAGCCCGGTTTTTGACCATGTGCTGCCCGCCTTGCTGCTTGAGGGTTTACGCCGCCTGTACTATGAAGAGCGCACGGCGCTGTGACGTGGCCGGAGCAAGGCTGCCCGTTGTTTCCGGCTTTGGCCGGAGCGTAGTGGCATTGTGCAAAAGCAGCTTGCGCCCGTCAGCGCATGGAGCGGTTTTATTTGATGTTCTTCCGGCGGATGCGCGGGCAGGCGGCCCACGGGAAGACCTGCGCGCCGTTTGCTGCCCGTTTGAGCGCGGAAGCGTGCGCCGTAAAGGCTTTGAAAGCGGATTTCCCAAAGTTATAATGCCCTGATCGGCAGATGCGTTATATTGATTGAAAACAAGCCCAATGAGGGCAAAGGAGCCACACATGAGCAGCATTGCCTCGGTATTTGGCCGTGAAATCCTGGATTCGCGCGGTAATCCCACCGTCGAGGTGGAAGTGACCCTGGAATCCGGACTCAGAGCGCGGGCCGCCGTGCCTTCCGGGGCTTCCACCGGCAGCCGCGAAGCTCTGGAAATGCGTGACGGCGATAAAAAGCGTTACTGCGGCAAGGGCGTCACCAAGGCCGTGGACCATGTGAACAGCGAAATCGCCGATGCCCTGCTTGGCATGGATTCGCTGCGTCAGGTGCAGATTGACAATACTCTTATTGATCTGGACGGCACGGACAACAAATCCCGGCTCGGAGCCAACGCCATGCTTGGCGTGTCTATGGCCTGCGCCAGGGTGGCGGCGTCTTTTCTGGGCCTGCCCCTTTACAAGTACCTCGGCGGCATCAACGCCAAGGTGCTGCCCGCGCCCATGATGAACATCATCAACGGCGGGGCGCATGCTCCCAACAACCTGGATATCCAGGAATTCATGATCATGCCCGTGGGGGCCATGACCTTCCGCGATTCGCTGCGTATGGGTACAGAAATCTTCCATATGCTTCAGGCGATTCTGAAAAAAGACGGCCATGTCACCAGCGTGGGCGACGAGGGCGGCTTTGCCCCCAACCTCAAGAATCACGACGAGGCTTTCGCGTACATCATCAAGGCCATCGAAGAGGCCGGCTATAATCCCGGCACCGAGGTGGCCCTGGCTATTGATGCGGCCTCCAGCGAATTCTACAAGGACGGCAAATACGTTCTTGCCGGCGAAGGCAAGACCTTTAACAATGCCGAACTGAGCGAATGGCTGGCTGAATTCACCCGCAAGTATCCCCTTATTTCCATCGAAGACGGCATGGCCGAAAGCGATTGGGACGGCTGGGGCATGCTGACCGCCAGCCTTGGCGACCACGTGCAGCTTGTGGGCGACGACGTTTTTGTGACCAATCCTTCCATTCTGGCCGAGGGCATTGCCGAGGGCGTGGCAAACTCCATCCTCATCAAGCTCAATCAGATAGGCACTGTCACAGAAACTCTGGATACCATTGAAATGGCGAAAGAAGCTGCCTATACCACCGTCATTTCGCACCGTTCTGGCGAAACGGAAGACAGCTTCATTGCGGATCTTGCCGTGGGCGTCAACTCCGGCCAGATCAAAACCGGTTCCCTGTGCCGCTCCGAGCGCATGTCCAAGTACAACCAGTTGCTGCGCATTGAGGAAGAACTGGGCGATGATGCCGAGTTTTTCGGCCCCATGCTGGCGGAATACTATTCGCTGGGTACGGAAGAATAAGGCCGGTTTCGGCGTTGATCATATGATGCAGGCAAAGCCCGCGTCCGCCGACAGCGGACGCGGGCTTTGCCGTACCTGCGGAGTATGCAGGGTGTTATTTCGCAGCACGGGCGCATGTGCAAAGACGGCCGCCCGGCAGGCGGGGCTTGATGCCTTATGAACGGCGGCTTTTGGCGGTTCCTCGGCCAAAGGCCCTGGCCTGCTGTTGCGCGCTGTTCAAGCAGTGAAAAATGAGGCATGCGCCCTTGAGCTTGGAGCCGGGGCGGTCTATACTGCTGACATCACATGACTCTACTATGTTGGTCGCCTGCGGGCCAAGAAAAAATACATGGAGCAAGCCATGCTAGTAATTGACGGCAAAAAGACTGCACAGGACATCCGTGCGGAACTGGCTGCGGAAGTGGCCGCAGCCACGTCCCAGGGACGCCGCGCCCCCGGCCTGGCAGTGATTCTTGTTGGTGAGGACCCGGCGTCGCAGGTGTACGTGCGCAACAAGGAAAAAGCCTGCGCCGAGGTGGGCATCATCTCCTTTGCCTATCGCCTGCCCGCAGAGACCGGACAGCAGGAGCTGCTGGCCCTTATTGCGGAATGCAACGCACGCGCGGATGTGGACGGCATTTTGCTGCAGCTGCCCCTGCCCCGGGGGCTGGACGCTCAGGCATGCCTGCTGGCCATTGACCCGGCCAAGGATGTGGACGGCTTTCACCCCGAAAACGTGGGGCGTCTTTCACTGGGGCTGCCGGGCTTTGTTTCCTGCACGCCCGCAGGCGTTATGGAGCTTCTGCGCCGCTACAATCTGCCCACCAGGGGCAAGAAAGCCGTGGTGGTGGGCCGTTCGGACATTGTGGGCAAACCCCTGGCCCTGCTGCTGACCCGTTCCGGCGAATTTGGCGATGCCACCGTCACCATTTGCCATTCACGTACCCCCGACCTGGCGGAAGAATGCCGCAAGGCCGACTTTTTATTCCTTGCCGTGGGCAGGCCCCGCCTCATTACCGGCGACATGGTGCGTCAGGGCGCGGTGGTCATTGACGTGGGCATCAACCGCGGCGACGACGGCCTGTGCGGCGACGCGGACTATGAAAGCGTCAGTAAAAAGGCTGCGGCCATTACCCCCGTACCCGGCGGCGTCGGGCCTATGACCATTGCCATGCTGCTTGTGAACACGGTGCAGTCCTGGCGGCAGCGCACTGCCTGGTGACGTGGCTCTGATGTTTTTTCCTGCTCCCTTCGGGGAGCAGGAAACTTTGGTTTCCACCATTAGAGCAGATTAACTTTGAGAATATACATTCTCAAAGTTTAAGGCACGCTCACTTCGGCGTTTAACCGCGCAGATAAACTGCGCTTACGCCTCCGTAGCGAACGTCTGCTCACGCAGCCGCCAG
>NZ_JBAIYW010000235.1:0-3205 GCF_036763055.1 Desulfovibrio sp. 1214_IL3152
CCACGGCATGAGCGCCCCCCTGCGCACCCTTGAAGACGGCAGCCCCGCCTGCCGCCTCATTGCCTGGGAAGTTACGCGCTCCTGCAATCTGGCCTGTAAGCACTGCCGCGCCGAGGCCCATCCCGAGCCGTATCCCGGCGAGCTTTCCACGACCGAAGCCAAGGCCCTTATTGACACCTTCACCGAGGTGGGCAGGCCCATCATCATCTTCACCGGCGGCGACCCGATGATGCGCCCCGATGTGTATGACCTGGTGGCTTATGCCCACAGCAAGGGCCTGCCGTGCGCCTTTTCGCCCAACGGAACCCTTATCACGCCGGAAAGCGCGCAAAAAATCAAAGCTGCGGGCGTCAACCGCTGCTCCATCTCCATTGACGGGGCGGATGCGGCCAGTCATGACAGTTTTCGCGGGGTTCCCGGCGCGTTTGAAGCCTCCATGCGCGGCATCGAGTATCTCAAGGCCGCTGGCGTACCGTTTCAGATCAATACCACGGTCACGCGCAACAACCTCACAAGCTTCAAAAAGATATTTGAACTGTGCGAGCGCATCGGCGCGGCGGCCTGGCATATCTTTCTTCTGGTTCCTATGGGCCGGGCCGCGGGCCTGGCCGATCAGGTGATCACGGCCCAGGAATACGAAGACGTGCTGCATTGGCTGTACGATTTTCGCAAAACCACCAAGATGCACCTCAAGGCCACCTGCGCGCCGCACTATTACCGCATCATGCGCCAGCGGGCCAAAGAGGAGGGCATGAGCGTCACCCCCGAAAACTTCGGCATGGACGCCCTCACGCGCGGCTGCCTCGGCGGCACGGGCTTCTGTTTTATCAGCCATGTGGGCCAGGTGCAGCCATGCGGCTATCTGGAACTTGATTGCGGCAATATACGCCAAACGCCCTTCCCCAAAATCTGGCGCGAAAGCAAACACTTTTTGCAGTTCCGCGACCAGTCCTGCTACACGGGAAAATGCGGCGAGTGCGAATATCACAAGGTCTGCGGCGGCTGCCGCGCCCGCGCTCACAGCATGGACGGCGACCATATGGGCGAAGAGCCGCTGTGCACCTATATTCCGGCCAAAATGCGTAAAAAAGGCCGCGACGGCACGTCCGGGGAGAAAAAATAATGACCACGCAAACATCCGCCGCCAGCCACCCCACAAAGCAGGCCAACGCCACTCTTGCCGCACTGGACAGCGTGGACAGACAGCTGCTGGACATCATCCAGACGGACTTTCCCCTGTCGCCGCGCCCTTACGCGGAACTGGGGCAGCGCCTGGGCCTGGACGAGCAGGAAGTGCTCGACCGCGTACGCGACCTCAAGGCCCGCAAAATCATCAGACGGCTCGGGGCCAACTTTCAGTCCGCCAAGCTGGGCTTTGTGTCCACCCTGTGTGCGGCCAAGGTTCCCCAGGATAAAATGGACGCCTTTGTGGCCGAGGTTAACGCCAAGCCGGGCGTGACCCACAACTATCTGCGCGAACACGATTACAATATCTGGTTTACCCTCATAAGCCCGTCGCGGGAAGAAACACAGGCCATCCTTGACGGCATTACCCAGGCAACGGGCGTACCCATTCTCAACCTGCCCGCCACAAAACTGTTCAAAATCCGCGTGGACTTCCGCATGGATGGCGACAACTGAGGCAAGCAACACCACGAAGCCCTGCTGCGCGAATGCAACGGATGCTACGAATGCTACGGACGCGAAACAGCAGACAGGCCAGGTACTACCAGGCGCAGTGCCGCTTCGCCTCCGCAAGCCGCGCAGCGCCCTGATCAAGGCACGCCGCCCCACGCAAACTGTTTAGAGCAGTTAACGAATGAAATGAGTTAACTGCTCTGCAAGGATTTTCTTGAAAATCCTTGCCACGAAATGCGAGAAGGCAGGCTTTTGCCTGCCGTAAGCGAGCATTTCAAGTGTTAAATGCTCTAGACAGTGTCGTCACGAGATGAATTTCCTTGGTATCTCAAGGAGAACGAGCCTTTTATGCAGGGAGTGTACTCTTATGGTACTCGACCGGAATAAAAGGCGAAGTTCGACGCAGAGATACCGGGAAAGGCGCTCGTGACGACACTGTCTAGAGCAGATTAACTTTGAGAATGTACATTCTCAAAGTTTAAGACACGCTCGCTTCGATGCTTAACCGCGCAAGTAAACTGCGCTGGCATCTTTGCGGCGGGCGACTGCTCACGCAGCCGCCAGAGCAACTTCAAAGTGAAACGGCTCTGGCTCCGTGCCACAGTTCCGGCCCGTTTTTGCCATGCAAGGACGGGCCGGATTTTTATGGATTTCTTATGGATTTTTTTGCGGGAGCATGAAGAAAATTTGCTGCAGCCGTAGCCGCAAACCGCGCGCAACGCCAAGCACAGGCAGACGCATTCTTGCAAAAGTATTCGCCACAAAATGTCACCCTCACTGCATACGCTGCCGCTGACCGGCGTCAGAAAATTTTTTGCGCAGCCTGTCGGGCAAAAAAATTCCCAAAACTGCCCCTGCTCACGAGCCTGTCGCACCCGCAAACTCTTGCCATGACGGGGCAACTTTAGTACACAGGCCAGAGGTATTTTAGTAAAATTCTAAACTTTCTCTTCATATGCTTGCCTGACCCGCGACCCAGATCAGCCCGCGTGGTCTGCCCTGCGCTTCCGTCAGGCCAAGCCCAAGGACGCACCATGCCCAGCCGTTACCGTCACAAGAGGCTCAATTTCCTCAATGTGTCCGCGTACTCCCTTGTTTTTCTGCTGCTGGCCTGCCTTATGCGTCCCGGCCCCTCTCAGGCGGCTCCGCCCATTCCTGAGCACGGCTTTCTGGAAACCAGTTCCGCAATCCTGTATGATCTGGACCACAACGTCATTCTTTTTGAGCAAAATGCCGACCAGCGCATTGCCCCGGCATCGCTGACCAAGGTGCTCTCGATGTTTCTGGCGCTGGACAGCGTGAACCAGGGCAAGCTCAGCCTGGACAAATCCATAACTGTCAGTCGAGTGGCCGCCGGAACCGGCGGTTCGCGTATGGGACTGCGGGAAAATGACGTGGTGAGCCTTGAGCAGTTGCTCATGGGCATGGCCGTGTCTTCAGGCAACGATGCCAGCATGGCCGTGGCGGAAGCTGTGGGCGGCTCGACCCCGGCTTTTGTCGCCATGATGAACGCCAAGGCCCAGGCCCTGGGCATGCGTGACAGCCAGTTCCGCAACCCCCACGGGCA
>NZ_JBAIYW010000381.1:0-3190 GCF_036763055.1 Desulfovibrio sp. 1214_IL3152
TGCCACAGCGCTGTGTGCCGCACGGCAACTGAAGCCCTTGTGCCGGATGCGGACGAAGCCGTGCTCAAGCGGGCGTCCCGCTTCTTTCCCATGCAGGGCCTGAATCTCATGGCCGACCGGCTTGGCGATGACCTGCCTGCCGTGCTGGAGCTGGCCGAAAAACAGGCGGGCAATCCGCTGATTTGCGAATGCGAGATGGTGAGTCTGGCTGAAATTGAATATGTGGCGCGCCAGCCTGCCACATTCTCCCTGACGGACATACGCTTGCGTACGCGCCTCGGCATGGGAACATGCCAGGGGGCCTTTTGTTCCCTGCGCACGGTGGGCGCTCTTGCCGAGCACGACGTGCAGCTTGAACTGACACCCACGGACAATGTCCGGCGTTTTCTTCAGGAGCGGTGGGGCGGGCTGCGCTTTGCCCTGTGGGGCATGCAGGCTCGTGAAATGGAACTGAGCCGTGCCATTTATGCTACTACTCTCAACCTGGACGGAGCCGCTCATGAGCAGGACTGTTGACGTACTTGTGGCCGGTTCCGGCATGGCCGGGCTTGTGGCCGCTCTTACTGCCGCAAGCCAGGGCAAGAAGGTCCGCATGCTCACCACGGGCATGGGTTCCCTCGCCATCAGCGGCGGCAATGTCGATATTCTGGCCTATGCGGACGGCAGATATGTGGCCGACCCCTGGGCAGGGATGGCGCTTTTGTCCGCCGAGCATCCGTACAGGATCATGGGCGCGGAATGCGTGCGCGAAGCCATGAAATTTTTTCAGCGCCAGATGGAGGCCCGGCAGTGGCCCATGCAGGCGGCGTCCACTCCGGAGGGGAAGGTGTGCAATGTGCAGATCCCCACTATTATGGGTACGCTCAAGCCAACCCATCTGCTGCCGGCCGGGCTGGATACCAAGGCCCTCAGCAAGGCGCGCCGTATTCTTGTGGTCAGTGTGGAAGGGCTGCGCGATTGCCGCCCGGCGCTTGTCATAAGCCAGTTGCGCCGCTACAGGGCCTGGGCCGACAGGGAATTTGTCCCGCTCACAGTGCCTTCGCCTCTGGGCGAAACGCACCGCAGCGCCACGGCTCTTGATCTCGCGCGCCTGATGGACAAGCCGCAAAGCCGTCAGTGGCTGCTTGAGACGCTGAAATCTCACGCAGGTTCCGGCGATCTGGTTCTTTTGCCGCCCATCTGTGGCAGCAAGGCCCGGCCGGACGCCTGGCAGGCCGTTGAGGCGGCGGCTGGATGTCCTGTTGTGGAAATGCTGTCCATTCCTCCGGGAGTGGGAGGGCTGAGGCTGCGCGATGCGCTTTTGCGGGCCTTGCGCGAGTATGATTTTGAACTGTTTGAAAATGCCAGGGTGCTTCGCGCTGAAACTGTCGGCAAAAAATGCACGGCGCTCGTGGCTGAAGCTTCCGGTCAGGAGCGTCGCCACGAGGCCCGCACGTTTGTGCTGGCTACGGGCGGCATTTTGGGGGGAGGGCTTGACCTGGCTCCCGGTTCCGCCCGCGAAAGCATTATGGGGCTGGACATTGCCGTACCCGATGATGTGGAGCAATGGTCGGAATCCGAGCTTTTCGGCAAGCATCTGTTCGCCCGCATGGGGGTGCGTGTTGACAGCACCATGCGCCCGGTCAGTTCTCAGGCCGCTGTCTGCTGGAACAACGTTTTTTTTGCGGGGCGCAGCCTGGGCGGCTATGACTACGCAACGGAAAAGAGCGGTCACGGCGTTGCCGTTGCCACTGGCTGGCAGGCCGGACGTATGGCCGCAGCGGCAGCTTCGGAGGAGAGCATATGAGCACGCGCATAAATCCCGATCACTGCATCGCCTGCACCACCTGCGTTGTGCATTGCCCCGTGGCTGACGCAACCTCCAAGTTTCTTGGTCCCCGCATGATCGGCCCTGCCTATGAGCGCTTCCGCCTGCTGGGGCTGAATGAAGATCCGTCGCTGCATTACTGTTCCAATTGTAAAAACTGCGACATCACCTGCCCGCACGGCGTGCCTGTCTCCAGTCTGAACATGATGGCGCGGGCCGACCAGTGTAAAAAAACGCCCCCCGGCCTGCGTGACTGGATTTTGGGCCACGGCGAACTGATGGCAAAGTGGCTGCATCTTATCCCGGCGGTGCTTAAAAACTTCGGCATGCTCAATCCGGTGACGCGGCAGGTGCTGCACAAACTCGGCATACACAAGCGCGCCCCCTTGCCCGCTTTTGCCGGCAGCAACTTCCGCACATTGGCGCGCAAGGTGAAGCAGCCGGAAACCGGGCGCAACGTGGTTTTTTATCCTGGCTGCTATGTGGACGTGTACGACCCGCAAACCGGGTTGGACATGATCTGGGCCATGAACCGGGCCGGCTACAAGGTTATTGTGCCGCAGGATATCGTTTGCTGCGGCCTGCCGATGGTTGCCAATGGCTTTTGGCAACACGCCAGAAGCAATGCCGAGCACAATCTGCGCGCCTTGGCGCAGTGGCGTGATCAGGGGCTGCCGGTAGTCACGGGTTGCCCCAGTTGCGCGCTCATGTTTCGTGTGGATCTGCCCGAATATTTTCCTGACCTGGATGCAAAGTATGGGGCATGCCGTCTGGACGACGCGCAGGATTTTCTGCTGGCGTGCGCCGATTCCGGGGAACTGGACACTGCGCCGGACAAATCCCTGCAAGACCAGCCGGATATGAAGATCATCTATCATGCTCCCTGCCACTTGCGCGCGCAGGGCAACGGCCTGCCCAGCCTTGAGCTGTTGCGGCGGCTGCCCGGAGTAAGCGTCAGCGACGCGCATGCCGGGTGCTGCGGCATTTCGGGCAGCTATGGCTTCAAAACCGAGAAATACGATATCGCGCAAGAGGTGGGAGCCGCGCTTTTCGCTGCCGTCAAGGAAAGCGGCGCGGATGTTTCCGCTTCAGAGTGTGGAACCTGCCGCGTGCAGATCAGGCATGGCAGCGGCAAGGACTGTCTGCATCCTGTGAGCATCCTGCGGCAAAGGCTGGAATCCGGGAATAAAAGCAGAAAAGCATAAAGCAGAAGGGCGAGTAAAAACTCAGGGCGGGGAACGCATTGTTCCCCGCCCTTTTTGTAACTAGAAAACCCCCCGCTAGGCGGGGGGTTCTAAAAAGCTTATAGCTTTGCCCAAGTGAGTAAAACTCCTTTTGATTTGTTAAAAAATCTCGCGGTCTGGCAACTGCGAGTCAACAAAT
>NZ_JBAIYW010000486.1:0-3184 GCF_036763055.1 Desulfovibrio sp. 1214_IL3152
CGGCAGCCGGCTTTTCGGCCGGGGACTGCACCCTGGCGGATTCTTTCTGCGGGGCATGCTCATGCGCCGCGCCACCGCCAGAGACAGGAGCGCCGGGCATGGACAGCGGTTCGTCATAGGAAAAGTCTTTATCGTTCACGTAGGATCCTTTGCATCCGGCATGGTCATTTTCATGTTGTGCCGTGAGGTTTGGCACAATTGCAGTCCGAGGGCGGCAAAGATGCCTGACCGTAGGCGTTGCGATGCAAAGCGGGGATGCTCTGCCAGGGGTATAAGACCGTGCCGGGAGTTTTTGTGGCGAAACATCCGCCGGACGTAAAACGTCTTGCGGGCATTTCGCGGCACGGCCTGAATGCCGTGCCGGAATTCAGGGCAAACGCGCCCTACTGCTTCGGCTCCATGGCTTCAGGCCACATCTGGGCGGCCTGCTCACGCAGCTTGTATTTTTGTATCTTGCCGCTGGCCGTCAGGGGGAACCCACTTATTACAGCGACGTATTTGGGTATTTTAAACCAGGCGATCTTGCCGCGGCAGAAAGCCCGCACGTCTTCCGGGCCGATTTCCACGCCGGGGCGGGGAATAATGAAGGCAGCCACCTCTTCGCCATACTTGAAACTTGGCACTGCCACCACCTGCACGTCCAGCACGCCGGGCATACCCATGAGATATTCTTCTATTTCACGCGGATAGACGTTTTCTCCTCCCCGGATAATCATGTCCTTGATGCGGCCCGTAATGCGCAGGTAGCCCTGCTCGTCCATAACGCCGAGGTCGCCGGAATGCAGCCAGCCTTCGGGGCTGATGGTGCGCGCCGTGTCTTCGGGCATATTGTAGTAGCCCTTCATGACATTGTAGCCCCGGCAGAGAATTTCGCCCACCTGACCGCGCGGCAGTTCTTCGCAGGTTTCGGGATCGGCCACACGCACTTCGATGCCGGGCATGGCGCAGCCCACGGTTTCGCAGCGCTGCTGCAGGCTGTCGTGAATATCGGACTGGGTCATGACGGGTGAGCCTTCCGTAAGCCCGTAGCAGATGGTGAGCTCTTTCATGTTCATGTCGTCAATGACGCGGCGCATGAGCGGCTCGGGGCAGACGGACCCGGCCATGATGCCCGTGCGCAGGCTCGACATGTCAAAACGGTGAAAGAGCTTGTGCTCCAGTTCCGCCAGAAACATGGTCGGCACGCCATACAGGGCCGTGCAGCGCTCGGAGTCCACGGCGGCCAGCACCTTGAGCGGATTGAAGGATTCAAGGATCACCATTGTGGCCCCGTGGTTGACGCAGGCCGAAACACCCAGCACGCAGCCGAAGCAGTGGAAGAGCGGCACAGGCAGGCACACCCTGTCTTCAGGGCCGAAGTTCTGGTGGCGTCCTATCCAGTAGCCGTTCAGGCCCACGCCCACATGGGTAAGCATGACCCCGCGCGGAAAGCCCGTGGTCCCCGAGGTATACTGCATGTTGATGACGTCCCAGGGGTGCAGCGAATCCTGCCGGGCCTTGTATTCATCGTCGTCCACCATGACCGACAGGGAGAGTATTTCCGGTACGGAATACATGCCCCGGTGTTTTTCCATGCCCAGAAAGCAGACGCGTTTGAGGTGCGGCAGGCTGTTGCACACAAGGGAACGCCTGGCCTGCACACGCAGTTCGGGCGCGATGCGGTACAGGGTTTCCAGATAGTCGTGGTCGCGCACGCTGTCGATAAGAAAAATGTTTTCGCACTCGGAATGGGTGAGCAGATAGCGCAGCTCGTGCTCGCGGTAGTTGGTGTTTACCGTGATCAGTATGGCCCCGATCTTGGCCGTGGCAAATTGCAGGGCCACCCAGTACGGCACGTTGGTGGCCCATACGGCCACCTTTTCGCCTTTTTGAATGCCCAGCGCCATCAGCCCCTTGGCGAAGCGGTCCACCATGTCGCCGAATTCCCGCCAGGTCTGGCGGTAGTCGCGGTCGGCGTAAACAAGGGCCTCCCTGTCGGGATATCGGCTTACCGTATGGTCAAGAATCTGGCCCAGCGTCCATTCGCGCAGTTCAAACTGGGCTTGGCGCTGGCGAACTTTTTCTTCCATATTTTCTCCTGTGCCTTGGCGGGGCGGATGCGTTTTTCGCCGTGAGTCCGTCCGGGAAAATAAGCGCGTTACCGGCTGGATGGCTTTGCCCTTATAGTCCGCCGGTCTGCGTCAAATTTTGCCTGTTTTGGGCCGGGCAGCGGCAATTCCCGGTCGCGGGCGCCCTGTTTCGCTCAAGGGCGCCCGAGAAACCTTGTCCGCGCGGCTGCCTAGGGGTTATAGGCCACGGCCAGAATTTCTACCGGCTCATCGCCCGCCGCGCCTACATAATGGGGAACGATGGAGTTATAGTAGATGGTTTCGCCGGGCTTGAGCACATGGTTTTCGCGGCCATAAACAACCAGCAGTTCGCCCTTGAGCACCAGAATGAATTCTTCGCCCTGATGCGAACTGGTTTTGCGTTCGCCGGTGTCGGGAAAAATGCGGATATGGAACGGCTCCATATTGCGGTCGTTCTTGCCCTTGCCCAAAGGCTGGTAGGTGTAGCTGGGGCGCGGAATGCGACCGGTGTGCAGGGCTTCTTCGCCCTCGCACGAATCGTGGATGCAGCCCATGATGGGGTCACGGGTAAACTGGTCGTCCAGAAACGTTCCCAGGCGCACGCCGAGGGCGCGGGCTACCTTCTGCAAGGGACCGATGCTGGGATAGATGGCATCGCTTTCAAGCTTTTGCAGATAGCACTGGTCCAGGCCGGTATTCTGGGCCAGGCTTTCGAGGTCAACCTCGCGCTCTTCGCGAAAGGCACGGATACGCGAACCGATGGTGCGGGCAGCGGGCATGGCAGGCTCCTGACTGTAAGCCCGGCATAACGGCGACGCGCCGTCCGGGCGTTTTTTTAGTGGTATGGTGAAAAAAGCGGTATTCCGCCCGGCCTGGGGCTGTTTTTCATAGTGGTTTTGCACCGGCAGCGGGAAAGACGGAGCCGGGCCGCGGGAGTATACTTGGTATGGTATGCGGCTGAATATAACGCTCCGCTTTGCCACAGTGCCGGACAAAAGGAATATGTAGAAAAAGACCCTAGCGAAAAGCCGCATAAGCCGCAAGGGCTGCGGCCTTGATCCCCTTGCCGCAGAAAGCGGACAGGCTGCGGCCGCCGCAGGCGCACGGCCGATTTT
>NZ_JBAIYW010000193.1:0-3183 GCF_036763055.1 Desulfovibrio sp. 1214_IL3152
CGGCTGCTGGCGCGCGACGGCCGCCCCCTGGGCTGGAAAGACTTTATCTCCATCGCCTTTATCTGCCTTTTGCCCTGCGGCCTTATCATCGTTCAGCCCGATCTGGGCACGACCATGCTGATTCTGCTGATTCTGGCAGGCATGATCCTGTTCCACGGCCTCAAGGGCTATGTGCTCAAAACCTGCCTGCTTGCCGTTCCCTGCTTCGGGGCCTTCATGTGGTTTGTGGGCATGCACGATTATCAGCGCCAGCGCATCCTGACCTTTCTTGATCCCACCACCGACCCGCGCGGCACAGGCTACCACATCATCCAGTCGCGCATTGCCATCGGCTCGGGCGAACTCTGGGGCAAAGGCTTCAAAGAAGGCACACAAAGCCAGCTGCGCTTTCTGCCCGAACGCCATTCGGACTTTGCCGTGGCTGTTTTCGGCGAAGAATGGGGCTTTGTGGGCTGCGTGGCCCTGGTAACCCTGTTCTGCCTGTTTCTGCTTTCCATCTTTTCCACTGCCGCGCAGGCCAAAGACCGTTTTGGCAGCATGCTGGTAGTAGGGGTATTTTTTTACTTTTTCTGGCAGATACTCATCAACATGGGTATGGTCATTGGCATCATGCCGGTGGTGGGCATTCCACTGCCCTTCATCAGCTATGGCGGCAGCGCCACCGTAGTTAATTTCACGCTGCTGGGCATTGTGCTCAACGTGTCCATGCGGCGCTTCATGTTCAAGGGATAATTGTCAATCCAACGGGGAGTTCGCTGTGGCCAAGGACGAAATAGCCTATCTCGGTTCCGATACGGTTTACGAAGGAAAACTGCACTTCAAAGGCACTGTGCGCATTGAAGGCAAGTTTAATGGTGAAATTGCCAGCGAAGGCACGCTCAATGTGGGCAAAGACGCGCTGGTCACCGGCAACCTGGATGTGGGCGAACTGCTGCTTTCCGGACGCTTTACCGGCGAAATCACGGCCCGCCGCCGCGTGGTGGTCTACGGTTCCGGCGTGCTCGAAGGCCGGGTGCAGACCCCTGTGCTCCTGACGGAAGAAGGCGGCATCATCGAGGGACAGGTGAGCATGCAGGGCTGCGGCAAGGCAAAAGCGTAGTCACTGCCCGCCGCAACCATGCGGCCAACCTCTGCGCATGCTGCCTGATGACGCGGCAGGGGACCGATATCCCGCACAGGGCAGCTGCCCCGGCCCGTGCGTCCTGATGCTTGTCTGCCGGGCAAAAAAGTCAGGCATCACAGCCGTTCACGCGTCGGCAGAAGGGCGCATTGCCCCAATGGGAAAAATAGCGCATACTCTGAATCGAGAATATTTCAACACCGATACGGATACATGGCACTGGCGGTCATGCCGCCGCAGCCGGATTCTTTTGCACCGCTTTCTTCAAGGAGGCACACATGGCACAAGATTATTTCCGCGCGCTCAGAGACGTGGCGCTGGTCATCAACTCCAGCCTTGAAACCAGGGACGTTCTGCACAAGATTACGGAACAGACCGCGTCCACTATGGGTTGCAAGGCCAGCACCATCCGCCTGCTGGACAGTACGGGCCGCTTTCTGCTGCCCAGCGCAGCCCACGGCCTTTCCGCCACCTATCTGCGCAAAGGCCCGGTGGAAGTGAAACGCAGCGGCATGGACGGCGAAGTTCTGGCCGGAAAAACCATCCACCTCAAGGACGCTGCCGCCGACGGCCGCTTTCAATACCCCGAATCAGCCAAAACCGAAGGTCTGGTTTCCGTCCTTTCGGCCCCCCTTATGGTGAACGGCAAGGCCATCGGCCTCATTCGCGTGTATTCTGCCGAGGAGCGCGAGTTCACACCCGACGAACAGACCTTTATGGAGGCCGTGGCCGCCATTTCGGCTCTTGCCATTGAAAACGCGCGCCTGCATGAAGCGTTGCGCAACAATTACGAGCTGATGAGCAAACACGCCTACTCGGTGTATGAAGACTAGCACGCGACCCTGCCCGCGGCCTTTCGCACCCGGCGGCAGCCGGTCGCGACCCGCCGGGCGGAGACCATAAAAACCACGCCCTGCGCTCCGGACACCGCACCGGTGGCGGAAATAAAACCGATCCACCCCAAAGGCGCACGGCTGCATACGACATTTCCCTCAACAGCATGAGGATTTCGCATATGAGCAAAATCAGAATTGGCATCAACGGCTTTGGCCGCATCGGCAGGCAGGTTTTCCGCGCCCTGCACAAGAGCTATCGTGACCGCGTGGAAGTTGTGGCCATTAACGACCTGTTTGACGCCGAAACCAACTTTCACCTGCTGGAATACGACTCGGTTTACGGCCGTGCCTATCTGGACGCCAAAATAGACGGCGCGGAAGTAACCGTGGGCGACTGGAAAGTGCACTGCTTTGCGGAGCGTGACCCGAAACAGCTTGCCTGGGGTCAGTACGGCGTTGATATTGTCGTGGAAAGCACGGGCATTTTCCGCAAGGCTTCCCAGTGCTCCGTCCACATTGAAAACGGCGCCAAAAAGGTCATTATCACCGCCCCGGCCAAGGAAGAAGACATCACCATCGTCATGGGCGTGAATCATCAGGAATACGATCCGGCCAGGCACCACATCGTGTCCAACGCCTCCTGCACCACCAACTGCCTGGCCCCCGTGGCCCTGGTGCTGCAAAAGGAATTCGGCATCCAGATCGGCAACATGACCACCATCCACTCCTACACCAACGACCAGCGCATTCTGGACATGGCCCACAAGGACCCGCGCCGCGCCCGCGCCGCGGCCTGCAACATCATTCCCACGTCCACAGGGGCCGCCCAGGCCGTTGCCAAGGTCATTCCCGAACTCAAGGGCAAGTTCGGCGGCTATTCGCTGCGCGTCCCCACGCCCACGGTATCCGTGGTGGACTTTACCGGCATTCTGGAAAAGGAAACCGACACGGAAACCCTGCTGGGCAAACTCAAGGAAGCTTCTGAAACCTACCTCAAGGGCATTCTTGAATACAATGACAAGGCACTGGTTTCTATGGATTTCAAGGGCAATCCGGCCTCGTCCATTCTTGAGGCCTCCTACACTACCGTGCAGGACGGCAAAATGGTCAAGCTGGTGGCCTGGTACGACAACGAATGGGGCTATTCCTGCCGCGTGTGCGACCTTGCCTGCCTCATGGCCGAAAAAGGCATGTAGAGGCGGCCCGGCGGCTCTCCACGCCGCGCGG
>NZ_JBAIYW010000053.1:0-3182 GCF_036763055.1 Desulfovibrio sp. 1214_IL3152
AGAGGCATTGCCGGGCTGAACGCGCAGTTCCATATAACTGCCGTGGTGCAGCGACTCTTCCGGCACAACCAGTTCAAAAAAGCCTTCTGCCTGGGGGGTAAACTGAAAGTGTGCGTGGCGCTGGAAATTGAGCGCGTCGGTGGTCAGCCACAAGGCCGCCGCATGGGGCATATACTCGCGCAGCCGCCAGAAGCTGCGGCCCGCGGCATCTTTGATTTTGTGCGCGCCAAGGCTGTGGTGCAGGTTGGCATAGGCGCGCAATGAGCCGTACTGCTCTGTAATACGGGCCAGTTCCGTTGAAAATATTTCGCCTCTTTGTTGTAAAAAAAAGCGGTAAGGCTGCAATGCCGCATCTTGTAAGGGATTTTGAGGAACAGTCTGTGTCATGGCGGCCTCCATCGGCTGGTTGCCCCAAGGAGCAGAGGGCGCAGGCACGTCACGAAGAAACAAAGCCGCCCGGTGGGCAGGGCCGCCGGGCGGGAAAAACATCGCTAGCTGTGCTGCCGCCACTGTTTGCCTGAAAGGGAGGCAAGGCAGTCAACCAACGCCTGGGTTCCCAGGTTGCCCTGTCCCCGAGCCTGCATGCTGCGGTACAGTTCTTCGGCCAGGCCTATGCCGGGCAGCACAATCTGCATGCGGCGGCATTCTTCAAGACAGAGGCCAAGGTCCTTAATAAAGTGGTTGATGAAGAAGCCGGGGGCAAAGTCGTTTTTAAGAATACGACGGCCCAAAGTGTCCATGGCCTTGCTGCCCGCAGCGCCGCCAACCACAAGCTCCATCCATTGGGCGACATCAAGTCCGGCCTCCTGCGCAAAAAGGCAGGATTCGCACACGCTGAACATCACGCCGGCAACGGCGACCTGATTGGCTAGTTTGGCTTTTTGTCCAAAACCTGGACCGCCACAGTGCATGATGTTTTTGCCCATGCTGTTGAAGCAGTTTTCTAAGCGTTCATAGCCTTCCTTGTCGCCGCCCACAAAGATGGAAAGGGTTGCGTTGCGTGCGCCCACGTCGCCGCCGGTGACGGGCGCATCAAGCGACAGGCAGCCCTGCTGCAGGGCCACATCGGCGATGCGTTCGGCCAGCGAGGGACTTGATGTGCTCATGTCGCAGACGACGCCGCCGGTGGGCAGCCCCTGTAACACACCTTCCGCGCCAAGGATGACGTTTTCCACATCCTGCGGATAGCTGACAATGGTAAAAACCACATCGGAATTGGCAGCCACCTGACGCGGAGTGTCGGCCCATTGAGCGCCTTTGGCAAGCAGCGGGTCGGCCTTGGCGCGGGTGCGGTTGTACACGGTCAGGCTATGCCCTGCATCTTGCAGGTGACCGGCCATGGACAAACCCATAACCCCGGTTCCAATCCAGCCTATGCGCATTTTTTCAGCCATGTTAACACTCCTTTGGCTACTGAAAGCGGCGTTCCAGAATTTCCTTTTGCATGATCTCTCGCGGCAACGCTTTGTTTTTGCGCAACAAATCAACATGTTTGCGGTACAGATCAAGGTTGCGCCGCATGTTTTCGTTGAACGGGTCACTGCCGCTGAAATCCTTGCTCAGGGTATCATAGGCTGCTGACAGTGTTTCCGGCGTCATTTGCGCGCCGTCTTCCACCTTGCTGCGATAAAAGGTCAGGGATTTGTCGAGGCTGGTATCCAGCATGACAAGCCCTCTGCGGGCAGTATCCATTATCTGGCGCAGTTTTTCAAGTTCGGCGCCCTTGGTGGTCTTGCTTTCTCTCTGCATGCCATCCAACTGGGATTGCAGGGATTTTCTCCTGATAGAATAGTTGCGGATGGTCTCGGTCATATACACGCCGGTGCGTATGAGCGACTGTGCTTCCATCTGCTTTTGCCGCTCAAGCGTGATATTGTTTTCTTTAATGGTGTTGCGCAATTCCTGAAGATTTTTCTTTACTGCCTCATTGGGGGCGGATGCCAGCAGGCGGTCCAGTTCCTCAAGCGGGTTACGCGCGGCCTGTGTGTCGTAGCCCGCCGCTTCCATTGATTCCCCGGCGTTGCCCCATTCCGCCAGCAGTTCCTGGGGGCGTGGCCCGCCCGGGGTATTGATGCCGGAAATGACCGGGCGAAATCCCATATCGCGGGCATGCGCCGGGCCGTCGACCATGAAGAACGGCGTTTCTTCGCGGCGTCCGGGCAAAATTTCCGCCTCGCCGGAAAGAAAGGACCCGCCCTTGCGCACAAAGCCGCCAGCAGAACCGTGCAGCCTTCCGGCCAGTGAAAAGCGAAAGGCGTCCAGAACCATTTCAGCGGCATTGCCTGCGGTATCGTATATGCCCAAGGGGTTGGGCTTGCGTGAGCCGATGTTGGCGGTGTCTTCCGCTCTGGCGGCACCTTCCGGCCGATAAACGGCGTAGTCGGCCTTGTTGGACTCAGGCGGCAGGGCAAAAAAATCTTCCTGCAAAAGCTGCTGGCTGCCTGCCGTATGCCCGCCACGAGCGGCGTATTCCCATTCCGTTTCCGTGGGCAGGCGCACAAAGCCCACATTGCGGCTGTCGCCGGAAAAGCGGGGCAGGGACTGGGGAGAATTTTGCAAAAGCCATGCGGTATATTTGCGTGTAAAGTCCACGGCATCATACCAGCTCATGTCTGTCGCCGGTTTTGCCGCGTTGTTTGCCGGGGGCTGTGTGGCGGGGCAGGTCGCGTCCATTACCGCCTGCCATTGCAGCTGAGAAACCTCATACTTTGCAACAAGATAAAAGTAGTTTTGTCCTTTGGGAGCAAACTTTCGCCAATCGGGCGGCAGGTCTTCAAGGGTGAAAGCGCCGGAAAGCGCGGTATTGTAGCGACGGTCATAGAAGGCGCGGTTCGCGTTGGCGCTGTCATCCACGCCGGGGCGCAGGGGCATGTCCCACAAAAGCCCCTTGGCCGGCACGGCCACCAGCTTGAAGGCCATATCAAGCCCACAGGGCATGGGCAGCAGAATGTCGTCATCAGCGGGCCTGGGATTGCAGGCGTCTGCGGAGGTCAGTTCCCCTTTGCGGGCCAGAGCGGCTTTTGCCTGTTCCGCCGGAATGGCTGCCCCCAGCAGGGCGGCCAGCAGAACAAGGCGAAGCAGGGCAAGAAATGCGGAAAATCGCCCGGGTTTATATTTCACGAATGACCTCCGAAGGTTCAATGCGCGCAGCGCGCAGAGCCGGTCCCAGTGCCGCTGCCACG
>NZ_JBAIYW010000464.1:0-3164 GCF_036763055.1 Desulfovibrio sp. 1214_IL3152
TGCAAATACCTGCATGGGAAAGCGCATTCTGTTTTCAAGGCTGCCGCCGTATTCATCTTCTCTTTTATTAGACAAAGGCGAAAGAAATTCGTGCAGCAGATAACCGTGGGCCGCGTGCAGTTCCACAGCCTTGTAACCTGCGCGCTGAGCGCGTTGCGCCGCCGTCACAAAAGACGCGGTCATGCGGTCAAGGTCGGCAGCATCCAGGGCCGAGGGAACAGGAGAGTCCGCGTCAAAGGGCAGGGCGGAGGGCGCGCAGACATTCCAGCCGCCTTCGTGAAGTTCCAGGGGGCCGCGCCCTTCCCAAGGGCGGGCTGTGGAGCCTTTGCGCCCGGAATGCCCCAACTGGACAGCCACGGGCGTGGAAGAAAACGTGCCTATGAATTCCAGCATGCGTTTGTGCAGTGCTTCGTGCTCATCATTCCACAGGCCGAGGTCGCCAGGGGATATTCTGCCCTCGGGTTCCACGGCTGTGGCTTCGACAATGAGCAGCCCGGCGCCGGAAACAGCCAGATGGCCGTAGTGCATATGATGCCATTGGGTCGGACGCCCCTCATCAGCCGAATACTGATCCATCGGGGGGATGACGATGCGGTTGGCAAGTTCCAGCCCGCCGAGATTGATGGAAGAAAAAAGTGTGTTCATGCAGCCTCCTGCCTTTGCAGCCTCAAGGCCCGTATTTTATGTCTGCCCAGGCACGGGGATCTGGGGCAGAAAATTGTTATGGCGGCGCATCCTGAAAGGGATGCCATTTTTCTGATTATGCGCCTGAAGATGGCAGAGGGCAAGCGCGCCCGGCCATGTCGCCCGGCGTAATTTCTTTTGTACCTTGTATCTCCCGGTAATATAACGTACAAAAGTGCTTCAGGCTGTGCCATCATCAATGCCGCTCTGCCGGGTTCTTTTGGGTGAGAGTTCCCGCCACAGGTATGGGCATGTTGCCCTTGAGAATGTTTGTTCTCAAGTTTTTTGAGGTGCTCATCATGATGCTTAGAGCAGTTTACGAATGAAACGAGTCAACTGCTCTGCAAGGATTTTCCTGAAAATCCTTGCCACGAAATGCGAGCAGGCAGGCTTTTGCCTGCCGTAGGCAAGCATTTCAAGTGCTAAATGCTCTAGCAGCGCAGATATATTGCGTTTCTCTTCGTGGCGACCGCCTGCTTACTCACTCTTCGGGAGAGCTTTGCTGTAAATTTGTCCTGTGGGCGACAAAGAGATATGCGGTTGCGAGCGGCACTGCCGCCGCAATGTGCCAACATGGAGGCCGGTTTTACGGCAGCGTTTGGGGGCCATCGCAGAAGCAGGGGGAAAGGGGGCGCGCCTTTTCCCCCTGTCTTTATCTGGCTTACGGCGCAGCTCTTTTTCTACAAAAATTTGCCCCGGGCCGGGGCTGACGCCGTGCCGCACCCTACGGCTGAGGGCTGTTTCCATTTCTGCCGGAGCCGGTACAGTGGAACGGCTCCGGCAGAGACGTTTTTTAATTTTTGTCCGCCGCGTCCCTGGCAGCGCTCAAAGCCGCCTGCAAGCGGTTTTCATCTTCGTGCGACAGGGAAGACTGGATGACCTCTCCGCCGGAGCCGCGCAGCTCCGCCAGAACCTTGTCGGTAATTTCAGAATCCACCAGCACGAACAGGGCCGAAGAGCCGGGTTTGAGCTTTTCACCAAGCTGTTTCATGAAGTTATCGTTGATGCCCACATCGGTCAGCGCGCCGCCCACGGCTCCGGCGCCCGCGCCGACCACAAGGCCCAGCAGGGGGTTCAGAAAGATCAGGCCGATCAGCGCGCCCCAGAAACCGCCGCTCAGCGCGCCGGTTGCAGTAAGGTTGTAAAGCTGGTGCAGTTTGACCTTGCCGTCCTGCTTGCGGGTAACCACCACGGCGTCTTCAAGATCCACAAGGTAGTCTTTCTGCATTTTCAAAAATTTGATGCGTTCTTCACTGGCCTGCGTTTCACTGGGGTAGGCCACGACAATCAGTGTGCGCATGGGATCTCCTTGAGGTGCGGTATTGCTCGCAATGACGGACGCAATACCGATGGTTACAGGTAATGAATATCGCAAGCAATATGGCACGGGCCTTGTAAAATGACAATGCCATGAAGACCCCTTTGGCGGGGTCTTCATGGCAAAAAGTATGTTATTTCAGCTAGATTTTGTTTATCGGCAACTTTATATATTGAATGCCCGCCACGGGCGTTCCAAAGTCGCCCGCGCGCATATTGGCCTGGATGGAGGGCAGCAGCAGGGGCGGCACGGCCTTGCCTGTATCGTCCGCCCTGCGGCGTGAAACAAAGCTGTTTTTATCAATGCCCATGTGCAGGCGTTCATTTTTCAGTTTTTGTTCGCCCACGGTGCTCATGCACTCGGGACCGCGCTTGCCCGCAGGGGGATAGTCGTGCCCTACGTATATGCGGTAATGGTCCGGCAGGGCAAAGAGCTTGCGTGAAGATTCGTAGGAGTCTTCGGGGCTGCCGCCCGGAAAATCGCAACGGCCGGAACCCACATCAGGCAGAAAGATGGTGTCGCCTACAAAGGCGGTATCTTCAATAATGTAGGTGGTGTCGGCCGGAGTGTGTCCGGGCGTGTGGATCATTTTGGCCTTGAGGTCGCCTATGGTAAAGGTTTCGTCATTTTCAAAAAGATGGTCAAAGTCCGCGCCGTCGGCCGGGGTATCGTTGCCTGTCTGGAAAATGGGAACCCAGGTGGCGATGATGTTCAGCATGTGCTTGCTGATGGCGATCTTGCCGCCCAGTTTTTCCTTGAGGTACCGGGCGGCGGTAATGTGGTCGGCATGAATGTGGGTTTCGAGTATCCACTCTACCGTAAGCTCTTTCTGCCTTATAAAGGTAATGACCGTATCGGCGGATGTTGTGCCGGTGCGGCTTGAGGGCATATCATAGTCCAGTACGCTGTCGATGATGGCGCAGCGCCGCTGGCTGTCTGTATCTGACCAGACCACATAGGTCCAGGTTGCGGTAACGGGGTCAAAAAATCCGCGCACATTGGGGGCAGTCATAATAGTCTCCTTGGCGTCGGTTGCGCCTTGCGGCGCTGTATGGTTGGAATCGGCCCAACCGTGAAGTTCCGGCATGTGGGGCTTTGATCCGGCGCGGCAGCCTGGGGCGGCCTTGGCCGGGCCGGTGTTTTGCCGGGCATGCCACGGTTG
>NZ_JBAIYW010000432.1:0-3161 GCF_036763055.1 Desulfovibrio sp. 1214_IL3152
CTACGAACCGTCAGTTTGGCATTCTTATGGCTGTTCACCCTTTCCCTCACTCGGTTTGCTGTTGTTTGGTAACTCCAGCTTTACCGATTTGGGGAGGGTGAACAACCTATAGAAACACTACATCTAGCCCTGCTCTGTCTCAGGAGGCTCCGGGGGCGGATCATCGTAGAAGACGCAGCGGTTCTTGCCAAGCTGCTTGGCGCGGTACTGGGCGTTGTCTGCCCGCTGCAGGGCTTCTTCATAGGAGGTCTCGCTGCCGTCGAGCATGTAAATGCCGATGCTGGCGCTGATGTTCACGGTTTTTCCATCGCGGTAGAAACGCATGTCCAGCGCCTTGAGTACGGAGTCTGCCCGCGCGGACATGGCGTTGCGGGTGATGCCCATGGCAAAGACGCAGAATTCGTCGCCGCCAAAGCGGCCCACGGCGTCCACATTGCGAAAGATGCGCCTGAGGGCGTCGGCGGCGTCGATCAGGGCGGCGTCGCCGGCCATGTGGCCCAGGCTGTCATTGAGTTCCTTGAAGTTGTCCAGATCAAGAAAGAGCAGGGCGTGCGTCTTGTCGCCCTTGAGGCGCACAGGTATGTTCTGCATGACTTTTTCGCGAAAGGCCACCTTGTTGTAAAGGTCTGTCAGGCTGTCGCGCTGCGACAGGCGCTCCAGCTCGGCCCTGCGGCGCACCTCTTCATCAATGTCCACAATTTTTCCCACAATATGCAGTGGGGCGTCTTTTTTGCTGATGCGGGTGGTCTGCACCCTGCACCAGATGTACCGCCCCTGGGCCGTGGGAATGCGCATGACGCTGAACACAGTGCGCTCGCCAGACCGTACCCGCCGCCGCATTTCCGTAAGGGCGGGCAGGTCGTCGGGGTGCACTATCTGATCATTGCGCGGGCGGCCCTCAGGAGTAAACATGGGCGTGCTGTCGCGCCCGAATTTGGTGACGAAATTGGGCGAACAGGTGAACTGCCGTTTTTCCAAATCCATATCAAAAATAATATCCTGCGACTGCTCCAGAAGGATGCGGTAGCGCTCTTTTTCCTGCTCCAGCTCAGTCTGCATGTGCTTTTGTTCGGTAATGTCCACCACAACGCAGTCCAGGCAGGGAACAGCCGTGACCTGCCCGTCGCTGGACCATGTGCAGCGCAGCAGGGCGGGTATGTGCTGGCCGTTTTTGCGGCGCAGGCGCAGTTCCATATTGACGGAGGTATTGTCTTCACGGCGGCTTTCAAGCAACCGGAACAGTTTTTCGGATTCCTCGGAGCTGAGAAAGTCCGCCAGGCAGGGATTTTTGGGCGGGGTGTCGTTATAGCCCAGCAAGTGCCAGAACCCGCTGTTGGCATTGCGGATGTCCAGGCGGGGATTGTTGATGAGGCTGATGACGCCGCCGTTGATATTGTTTGCCATATTGGTAAGGCGGCGTTCGCTCTCCTGAGCGGTTCTGCCGCTTTTACGCCGCAGATAGGCAAGGCAGGCAAAAAAAATCAGGGCGAAAAGCAGCATCTGTCCCAGAATCGCCAGCACGGTACGGTGCTCGTAGGTCATGTCCGACAGACTCATGGGTGAAGCCACCGCGGAAATGTTTTCGGAAATGATCTGGCTTTTGCTTTTTTCGTCCACATTCATGAGGAGTTTATTGAGAATATTCAACAAGGGCGGCGGCATGGCGACACTGACAGCCAGGCGGTTGTCTTCAAAGCCGCTGTATTCCTGAAGGGGAACTATTTCGCGAAAGCGGGGCCTGGCGAGCAGGTAGTCCACTTCAAAGCTGGTTTGCAGCAAAAGGTCTGCCTTGCCCGCGATGACGGCCTCAAGGCAGCACTCGATGTCGGGATACGGCTCCACGCGCAGGTCGGGAAAATTGGAGTTGAGGTATACGCGTCCGCCGCGCCAGACGGCGGGTATAGCC
Organism: Desulfovibrio sp. 1214_IL3152; assembly: GCF_036763055.1. NCBI lineage: Bacteria > Pseudomonadati > Thermodesulfobacteriota > Desulfovibrionia > Desulfovibrionales > Desulfovibrionaceae > Desulfovibrio > Desulfovibrio sp. 1214_IL3152. Next base: position 1,907 of record NZ_JBAIYW010000432.1, read on the forward strand.
ACGCGCAGGGGGACGCCGGGCGGGATTTCGGAAATTTTTTTGCTGTACAGGTTCAGCCCGCTGCGCAGTACGGGCGAGGTGAGCGTGTAGAGCGGACTGGAATTGCACGTTGTGGAGTACATCACGCCGGCGCACAGGTCTATTTTCCCCTGCCTGAAGTAGTCATTCAGGTTCATGTCCGGATCATCCATAGGCACAAATTGGAAGATCAGGCCGCTTTCGCGACTGAGTTTGCGGAGTATGCCCGGCAGGATGCCGCGGGTTTCGTCGGTATTTCTGTCGTGCCAGATCAGCGGCTTGCGGGCAGGGCTGTAGCCCACCCGCAAGGGGGGGCAGGAGCGGACGAAATCTCTTTCCGCTTTGGTCAGCGGCGTCTGGTAGCTGCGCCACAAATGGGTGCGGGCAAGCTTGTTTTCCAGGTCGGGCTGTTCCAGCTTGAGTTGGGCAATGCCGTGTTCCAGCTCTTTCATGAGCTGTGTGTTGCTGCGGCTGGCAATATAGAAAAAAGGCTTGGGATCGTATTTTGCCAGCACCGTCTCGTCAGGCTCAAGGCTGATGACGGAAGTCAGGATGGCGTCAATGGTTCCGGCTTTCAGGGCATCGCGGGAATCTTTGGCAAGCGCGAACGGAATAAGTTTTGGCGCGGTAAAGCCGTTGTGGGCTGCATAGGCCGTAAAGTCCGCCCGCCAGGGGCTGTCGCTGGTGACGCCAATGCGCAGACTTTCAAATTTTTTGAAGTCTTCGTAGACAAGGGGCGTATCTTTGAGGGCCACAAGGGCGGTATAGGTGATGCCGCTGGCATATGAGGAGTACAGAAAGCGCCCGGCGCGCTCAGGCGTGTGCAGTGCGCCGCCAAGAAGGTCGATCTGGTTTTTTTCCAGCGCGTTCAGGGCTGCATGCCAGGTGTCGAAATTGACGAATTTTATCTGCCATCCGGTGTATCTGCTCACCTGTTCCAGATAATCAACGTCATAGCCCACGGGCTGGCCGTTTTCCAGAGAATGAAAGCCGCCCATGGGAAAGATGGCCGCCCGTACGGTTCGGGAAGCAGCCTGGGACGGCAAACTCCAGAGAGCCTGTGCAATGCATAACAGCACCCAGGCCAGAAGTTTCAGGACGCGAAAGTTCCTGCTCATGTCCCCATTGCCCCCATCAAGACTCGTATGCAGCCCGCAGCCTGGCATACCGCCCCGGCATGCCAGGCTGCGGAAAATCCGGTATGTGCCTGCCGTCAGTCCCGGGCCGCGGCCGCAGC
>NZ_JBAIYW010000143.1:0-3159 GCF_036763055.1 Desulfovibrio sp. 1214_IL3152
GGCTGTACCGCATGCGCGAGCCTGAACCGGGAGAAGAACTGCCGCCCCGCGACGACAGCCCGGCATGGGAAATGCTCGACAGGCTGGTCGCTTCCGGCCCCGAAGACCTGGCGGATCTGGAAAAAAAGATCGCCCAGAATATCAGCCGTCATCAGCGGGATCCGCGCCTGCGCATGGTGCAGGGCTTCTGTCATGTTGAACGGCAGGACTTTGCCCGCGCCGCTGCCAGCTTTGGCGAGGCGGCCATGCTCACGCCCTCGCCCATGCTTCAGGCGTGGAACGAATTTTTGCAGGCCAGGCTTGAGGAAGAGCAGGGGCATTTTGGCGCGGCCATAGAGCAGTACGGCCAGGTATGGCGCGTGACCCAGTGGCGCGAGACGCAGTACCGCGAGATGGTCTGCAAGGTTAAGATGGGCTTTGCGGAAGCGGTACTGGACCCGATGACAAAGCTCATTCGCGAAGACCCCGCCTACTTCAGCCATATTCTGATGGACCCGGCTCTGGAGCGGGGGCGTCTGCTTATTCTTTCATCTCTGTATGATCTCTGGGCAGAAGCGAAAAAAAAGGCCGAGGCCGAGGGACTGGCCATCAACTCACTGAATTCGCGGCTTAACGACTGGTTTCCGCCGGAGCATCCGGTTCAATTGCTGCTGGGCGGAAAAATCCGGCGGCTGGAAAAGCTCGCCAGCATCAACAGTTACACAGCCTTTCTCAAGGTTGTTGAAACGCGCCCGGCCCTGGAAAAAGAGCTTGAGGAATGCATCAACCGCGAAGTGGAAGAATTGCGCAACAGATATAAATATTATCTGGATATTCTTCAGGAAATACGGGACGAAGCCTCGTGGTTTCCGTTTCCCTCAGCCCTGCGTGAATTCAGCCGTGACTTTAATGAAAGCGCGGGCATCATCAACCGCGCCTTTTCCTGTAACTTTCGCGATGCCGGAGCCTTCAAGCAGGTGCAGGCCGACACCCCGCGCCTGGCAGAGCTGTTGCGCAACCTGCGCAAGCGTTTGCAGTTTTTGCGTATGGTGCGCGATGGAACCCTTTTTGGCCTGACCATGGGCAAGACCTTCATGTGGATTGAGATTGTGGGCTTGCTGCTCTGCTTTATCGGGGTGCCTGTTGTGGTTTTCTGGGGGGACAGCTTGCGCCTGGGCTGGCTGCGCGAGATTCTGGGGGAAGATCAGTGGTCTATCCAGAAGGTGCTCATTCTTATTGTTACGGTCATTTCTTTCGGACTGGCGGCACTGCGCACCACCCTGGTTTTTGACCGCAAGCGGGAAAAGCTGCTGGAACAGGCGCGCAAGCAGCGTGAGCAGGCGCAGCAGACCCGCCTTGAGCGTATCCGCAAGCAACGGCGCGCGGAAGACGAAAAGAATCGGCGTGAGCGTGAGGTTCTGGCTGCCAAAAGGGCGCAGCGCAAGCTGAAAGAAAATACGGACGCCTGACGGGCGATCTTTTCTTGTCAGCGTGTCCACTTGGCCCGCACATTCACAGATCCCGCAATTTCGTCAGGCCGCAATTTCGTTTGGCCGGGACAAGACTGCCCCTACGCCATGCGCATATGAAAATCCGCCCGACAGCGTTGCGGGGCGGATTTTCATATGCTTTTTCAGTCTGTTTCGTTTTTTCTTTCAGAGTTTTGTATCAGGTCAGCCAGATAAATCCGCCCATGGTTATGACGGACAATATGGTGCTCCAGAACAGGGTAGAGGCCATTTCCTGTTCGCCGGACTTGTATTCCACGGCAAAAATGACGGCGATAGAGGCTGTGGGAATAGCCAGGGTCACAGCCGCCAGGCCGCGTTCCGTAACGGGTACGGCCAGCCAGATCATTACCACAAGGACAAGGCCGGGCAGCAGGATGTTCTTGCAGATAACGTTGATGATCACAGGCAGGGACATGCTCACCTTCTGGGCAAAAAGCACCGCGCCCACGGCAAACAGGGCTACGCCGCCCGTGGCCTGCCCCAGCAGAAGAAACGAGCCTTTAAGCACTTTGGGCATGTCCAGGCCTGCCAGCAGCAGCGCAAAAGCCAGCACCGGAGCCCAGACCACAGGCTGTTTGACCGCACTGGCGATACTGTCGGCAACAATGGATATGGGGTTTTTTTTCTGGCCGGAAGAGCTGTCGCCGCTTTCGCCCACAAGAAAGATGAGGGCCAGCGGAACCTGGACAAGGTTCAGGATAATACTGCCCGCGGCAATCGCCAGATCGGCATCAACGGGGAAAAGCATGCCCAGAACCGGAGTTCCCACAAAAGGCACGGCTGGTCCGGCGATTGCCAGACCGCGCAGGGCCGCAAGTTTTACGTCAGACCTGAAAACAAGGCGCGAAATCAGAAAAACAAGCACAAAGCCCCCGGCCATGCCGATGGCTATCCACAAAAATACCTGCGCGTTTTTCAGTACCTCATCAAGCGGCGTGCCGAGGATGCCTGCAAAAAGAAGCATGGGCAAAGCGTAAAGCATGACCATGCGGTTGAGGACAGATGCCTGATCCTGGCTGAAGTCGTGCCGCCATCCGGCCAGAAGACCCAGCAGCAGGGTCACGATAATGGGCAGCAGTGCCATGATTATTGTTTCAAGCATGGGCGGTTCCTTTTAGCCATTCCCGGGACCCGGTGGTCCCGGGAATGGCGTTTGGTTCTGGCTAGAGCAATTTCACTTTGAAATTGCCCTGGCGGCTGCGTGAGCAGTCGCCCGCCGCAAAGATGCAAGCGCAATTTACTTGCGCGGTTAAGCATCAAAGCGAGCGTGACTTAAACTTTGAGAATGTACATTCTCAAAATCTGCTCTAAAGCAGGGGCGGGATGGTGGGCACGATGGGCGCTTCGATAAGGGTGGGGCCGGAGCGCTTGAACGCTTCGGCGCAAACCTTGCGCACCTCGTCCACCGTTTCGGCGCGTACGGCTTCGCAGCCATAGCCCTTGGCGATGGCAACCGTATCAAGGCCCGGCAGGTCAAGGCCCGGCACGCCGGGGGTTTCTTCCAGAACGGCAAAGGACTTCAGAATGGCGTATTCGCCGTTTCTCGGTATGACAAAAAGGATGGGCAGGCCCTGCTGGGCCGCTGTCCACAGCCCCTGAACAGAATATTGCATGGAACCGTCACCGATGATGGCGACCACCGGGCGGTTGCGCCCGCTGTCGCGTTCGG
>NZ_JBAIYW010000307.1:0-3154 GCF_036763055.1 Desulfovibrio sp. 1214_IL3152
GCACCTGCTTCCTGCGGGGCGGGCCATTCCCAATGCCAAGCACCGCGCCGAGATGGAAAAGCTGTGGGGCCTGCCCGAGGGACGCATTGCGCCCGAGCCGGGCTATCATACGGTGGCCCTGTTTGAAGCCCTGGGCCGTGGCGACGTGAAGTGCATGATTATCTGCGAAACCAATCCGGCCCACACCCTGCCCAATCTGAACAAGGTGCACAAGGCCATGTCCCACCCGGAATCCTTCATCGTCTGCATCGAGGCTTTTCCCGATGCCGTGACGCTGGAGTATGCCGACCTTGTGCTGCCGCCGGCCTTCTGGTGCGAGCGCGACGGCGTGTACGGCTGCGGCGAGCGGCGCTATTCGCTTATCGAAAAAGCCGTGGAGCCGCCCGGACAGTGCCGCCCCACGGTAAATACGCTTGTGGAATTCGCCAAGCGCGCGGGGGTGGACCCCAAACTTGTGAATTTCAGCAACGCCGAGGACGTCTGGAACGAGTGGCGCATGGTGTCCAAGGGAACCACCTATGACTTCTGGGGAATGACAAGGGACCGCCTGCGTAAGGAATCGGGCCTGATCTGGCCTTGCCCCAGCGAGGACCACCCCGGCACGTCGCTGCGTTATGTGCGCGGGCAGGACCCGTGCGTTCCGGCTGATCATCCTGATCGCTTCTTTTTCTACGGCAAGCCCGACGGCAGGGCCGTGATCTGGATGCGCCCGGCCAAGGGCGCTGCTGAAGAACCGGATGCGGATTACCCCCTGTATCTCACGTCCATGCGCGTTATCGACCACTGGCATACGGCCACCATGACGGGCAAGGTCCCTGAACTGCAAAAGGCCAACCCCATAGCCTTTGTGGAAATAAATGAGGAGGATGCCGCAAAGGCGGGTATCAGGCACGGGGACAGCGTCATTGTGGAAACACGCCGGGACGTCATGGAACTGCCCGCCAGGGTCAGTGATGTCTGCCGCCCAGGGCTGATTGCGGTGCCGTTTTTTGATCCCAAAAAACTGGTCAACAAGCTTTTTCTGGACGCCACCGACCCCGTCTCGCGTGAGCCGGAGTACAAGATCTGCGCCGCGCGCGTCCGCAAGGCATAGGAGGAAGACATGGCCATTGCCGGAATTGTCGTCAGTGCGCCTCAGGAGCGTCTGGCCGAACTGCGCATCCTGCTGCTCGGTCTGCGGGGCGTGCTTGAGGTTAGGGAAACGGCGGGTGCGGGCAGGCTGGCCGTGGTGCTGGAAAGCCCCTCGCACACCTTGCAGCGCGATCTGGAACATGTGAACGGGCTGCCGCATGTGCTCATGCTGGATGTGGCCTTCATCAACTACGAGGATGATCTGGACAGCCAGGGGCATATGGATCGCATCCTTGAAATCGAGGAAGTGACCCGGCATGACGTCATCGCCTTTCTGACCTCGCTTGAGGAAAAGGTGGGACCGGACGCGCGCCATATCCACCTGGGCTGCACTTCGTCCGACATTGTGGATACGGCCAATGCCCTGCTGCTGGTGCAGGCGGGCGAGCTGATCCTCAAAGACATACGCGGGCTGCTGCGCAGCATCGAATCGCTGGCCCGTCGCCACAAGGGTGTGCTGTGCATGGGCCGCACCCACGGCATACACGCGGAACCCACCAGCTTCGGGCTCAAGATGGCCGGTTTTTACGCTGAATTTTCGCGTCACCTGGCGCGGGTGGAAGCCGGACTTGAGAGTGTGCGTGTGGGCAAGATATCCGGCGCGGTGGGTACTTACGCCTTTTTGTCGCCCGAACTGGAAGCGCGCGCCCTGGGCCATCTGGGCCTTGGGGTTGACCCGCACTCCACCCAGATCATCCAGCGTGACCGTTACGCCCACTTTTTCACCTCACTGGCTATTCTGGGCGGCGGCATAGAACGCCTTTGCGTGGAACTGCGCCATCTGCAGCGCACCGAGGTGCTGGAAGTGGAAGAAGGCTTTGCCAAAGGGCAGAAAGGCTCTTCGGCCATGCCGCACAAAAAGAATCCCATTTCGGCCGAAAACATGACCGGGCTTTCACGCCTGCTGCGCACCAATGCCCTTGCCGCCCTGGAAAATCAGGCTCTCTGGCACGAACGCGACATCAGTCATTCGTCGGTGGAACGTGTCATCATGCCGGACTCCACCATTCTGGCCGACTATATTCTTGCGCGCCTTACGCGCCTTCTGGACGGCCTTGTGGTCAAGCCCGAGCGCATGCGCGAAAATATGGACCGTTCCTTTGGCCTGTATTTTTCGCAGCGTGTGCTCACGGCTCTGGTTTCCGGCGGGCTGCCGCGCCAGCAGGCCTATGAGGCCGTGCAGCGCCTTGCCATGCAAAGCTGGGAAAGCCGCGTGCCTTTCCCCGACCTTGTGCGGGCCGACGCCGATATGAGCAGCCGTCTGGGCGAAGCCGCCCTGAAAGAGCTTTTTGATCCTTCCTATTACCTGCAGCACGAGGACGAGATTTTTGCCCGCGTGTTTGCCGAAAGCCCCGCCCGGGCCTAGCCGAGGTTGTTCATGAGCGTCTGCACCCAAGAGCATATGATGGAACTTAAACGCCGCCTCGCGCGCCTGCTGGTAGAAAAATCCTATCGGGAAGGGGATTTTATGCTGGCTTCAGGCCGCAGAAGCGACTATTATTTTGACTGTCGTGTAACGGCCCTGCACGCCGAGGGCTCATGGCTCATCGGCACGCTGTTCAATCACATGCTTCGAGACCTTGATATCCGGGGCGTGGGCGGCATGACTATGGGCGCTGATCCGCTGGTTTCGGCCACCACGGTTATTTCGCATGAGCAGGGCAGGCCCCTGCACGGCCTGCTGGTCCGCAAGGAGGCCAAGGGCCACGGAACCGGGCAGTTTGTGGAAGGGCTGGGCAATTTTAACGCAGGCGATCGCGTTGCCATGCTGGAAGATGTGGTCACCACGGGCGGTTCGCTGCTCAAGGCATGTCACAGGATCAGCGACGCAGAGCTGAACATTGTTGCTGTGTGCGCCATTCTGGACAGGGAGGAAGGTGGCCGTGAAAAGCTCCGTGAGGCGGGATATGAACTGCTTGCCCTCTTCACCCGCGCGGAACTGGTGGCCCTTGCGCGCTGAGCTCACTCAGCCGGAACCTGACGCGGCGGCCTTGGGGCCTGTTGCGTCTGACGGTGTTTCGCC
>NZ_JBAIYW010000183.1:0-3153 GCF_036763055.1 Desulfovibrio sp. 1214_IL3152
TGCGCTGTTGCCTTGCGCTGTTGGCGCTGCTCGCGGGCTGTCCGGGCGGTTCTGCTGCGGGCCAGACCCGGCAAAAGAACGCAGACCGGTCTTTTCCGTTACTGCGGCGCAGCAACAGGTGCGCATACGCCGAACCATAGCTGTAAGCGCATGATATTCGCCAGCTTGTGCAATATACCCGCCACGAGCAGGGTCACCCCGCGATGGGCTTATGCCCTCCCTGCACAGGCATACGCCTGCCCGCCGTCTGCAAGACGAGCATTTTCAACTACCTGTGTTGACAGGGGACTGTATTTCTGAAATTTATACTGAGACTATTCATTCGCCTTACCTGTAAGCGTTGCTATCATAGAATTCCTATCAAATTACATAGTATTGCATCCAAGCCATTGCGGGGCAGGCAGAGCAGGCCCCAGCAGGAGAAATCATGAAAAACCGCAGCGTGTACCTGGGGCTTGTTCTGGCAGTTGTATTGCTTGTCTTCGGCGTATGGGCGCTTTCCTTTTTCGGTTCAACGCTTTCCCTCCAAAGGGTGGCTCTTGATTCCGAAGCTGCCGCCAAAAGGGTTGCCGTGCCGTCCGCTCAGGCCCTGTTCAATCCGCCCCGGCCCGAAGACGCGCCGGAGAGTATTCGCGAAGAGGTCATGCTCGGCTACAGGATCATGACCGAAACGAAAAAATACGCCGGGCAGTACATCGGCAAGGACAGCCAGCTTTCCTGTTCAAGCTGCCACTTTGAGGGCGGCCGGTCTATGGAGAGCTTTTCTCTTGTGGGCGTGGGGGCGACCTATCCGCGTTACCGTGACCGCAATGAGTATACCATCGACCTCGGCATACGCATTCAGGGCTGCTTTGACCGCAGCATGAACGGCACGCCGCCCCCGCTGGACAGCCAGGTGATACAGTCGCTGCTGGTGTACCTGCAATGGATTTCCAAAGATATTCCCGTATACGCCGAGCTGCCCTGGACCCTGCCTGAAAGTATGGGCAATCCCCACAAGCCTGATCCGGCCAACGGCGAAAAGGTGTACAAAAACGTGTGCGCCCGCTGCCACGGCCTTGAAGGCGAAGGCACGGACATTGCCCCGCCCGTCTGGGGCGACGGCGCGTACAATGACGGCGCAGGCATGCACCGCATCCGCACCCTTTCCATTTTTGCCTGGCGCTTTATGCCCAAGAATGCGCCTTCTCTGACGCAGGAAGAGGCGCTTGACGTGGCGGGCTACATCCATGAACAGCCCAGACCGGCCTTCAAGCCCACCCATTCCGACAAGATCGTGCGGCTTATCCCTCTGACGGAAGGGAACTAGCCATGATATTTCCCATATTGCATATACCGGGACTTGGCGATGGCATGACCATCGCCCTGGACGCCGTGCTGCACGTTGTCATAAGCCACGGCCTGGCTATTGGTCTCATGACCATGCTCATTCTGTTTCAAACCCTGACCTGGATGGGCAAGGGCGACTACTGGGCAAAGATCAGCCGCAGCCTGCTTGGTCCCGCCGTGGTGGTCATCACCTCCGTGGGCGCGGTGACGGGCGTGGGCATCTGGTTTATCACCGGCATTCTCGCGCCCGAAGGCATCGGTTCGCTTATCCACCTTTTTTTCTGGCCCTGGTTTATAGAATGGGGGGCCTTTACATCCGAAGTCATTCTGCTGCTCATCTACTACTATCTGTGGGACAGGCTGGCGGAAAAGCAGCCCGGCAAGCTGGCTGCGCTGGGCTGGGGCTACGTGGTCATGGCTGTTTTTTCGGCCATACTCATTTCGGGCATTCTGGGCTTCATGCTCACGCCTGACGGCTGGCCCTGGGAACAGGATTTTGACCAGGCGTACTTTAATCCCACCTTCGCGCCCCAGGTTTTTCTGCGTCTGGCAGGCGGGCTTGCCATCGGCTCGCTGCTGCTCATGGCGTGGATTGCCTGGCGCTTCAAGGGTACGGCTCAGGAGCGGGGCAGCGCCCTGCGCCTGACCGGGGGCGTTTTTCTGGCTTGTGTGGCTGTGGCCGGTGTGAGCGCCTGGGTGTATTTCTCCCGCATACCCATGACCTATCTGACCCACTGGAAATTCGCCGTAGCCACGTCCTACATGTCGCAACTGCCGGACTTTCTGCCAACCCTCAATGCCGTGGGCGTGGGCGTGCTGTGCCTTGCCGGTCTTGTGGCGGTGCTGCGCAGCCGTGTGGCAAGCCGCATTCTCTGCATACCGGCCCTGCTGCTTTGCGTATTCATGGTTATGGAATTTGAGCGCATACGCGAATTTGTGCGCGGGCCGTACCTTTTGCCCGGCTATATGTATGCCAATCAGGTTCCGCTGGTGGAAAAGCTGGCCCTGGACGAAAAAAATGAAAGCTTTCTGCCGCGCATGCGCTGGGTTAACGACAACGGCAAGCTGCCGCCCCACATGGTCGCCGGGCAGGCCCTGTTTGCCGCCAACTGCGGGGTGTGCCACACCAACGTCAAGGGCGGCCTCAACAATATCGGCATCCGCGTGGCCGGGCGTACGCTGGACAGTCTCAACGCCATCATCGACATCACCGAGAACCTCGGGCCGTTCATGACGCCCTTTACCGGCTCGGAATCGGAGCGCCTGCTGCTGGCGAACTACATTTACATGCTCGCGACGGAGCAGGGCTATATCAAGACGCAGCAGGCCCATAAGGGCCGCGCCGCCGGGGAGGCCAAGCAACCATGAACAAGTGGACCGATCTTTTTCTGCTGCATCCCCTGCCCGAAGGCTGGCTCAACGGCCTGCTTTTTGTCTCCTTTGGCCTGCACCTGCTTTTTGCCCTGCTGATCGTGGGGACGGCCATTCTGGGCTTTGTGTTCTTTCTTCAGGACTGGCTGGACAGGGATGAGGCCGGGCAGGCGTGGAACAGCCGTTTCATGCACACCCACCTCGGCCTCAAGAGCCTGGCGGTGGTGCTTGGCATTGCGCCCCTGCTGCTCATACAGATCCGCTACTCCTATTCGTTCTTTACCACCACGGGCCTGTTCGCCTACGCCTGGCTGGCGGTGATCCCCCTGCTGATCGTGGCCTTTCTGCTCATCGACGCCTTTAATCACAGCATGGAACGGCGCGCCTGGCTGGCCTTTTTTTGCGGCGTGGTGGGCGTGGGGGCGCTGCTTACCGTGCCCGCGGTCTTTACCG
>NZ_JBAIYW010000412.1:0-3152 GCF_036763055.1 Desulfovibrio sp. 1214_IL3152
CCCGATCTACCCGTGGCGTCAGCTTCCACCGGACGGGCGGCACAAGCGGCGCCAGGCGAGCAGCCCGTGACGCTGCACAGTCTGCAACCTGTAAGCAATACATTCGACTATGTATTTCAGGTTGGAGCTTTCAAGGACGAAGAAAGTGTGGACAGTCTGCGCCAGCGTCTTGAGGGGCGCGGACTGCGAACCCGCATGCAGCGGTCTGGCAAGCTGCTTGTTGTTTTTGTGATGCTGCGCGGCAACGACGCCAGAGCCGAAGAAGTGGTGCATGCCTGTGAGAGTTTGAGCCTCGGCAAGCCCATCCTGCGCAGCAAGACGGCTGTAACACACTAGTATTGCAATAAAACAAGGAAAAGAGGGGAGGAGAGATTCGGTTGTTCGTAAATAGTAATAATTACTATTTACAAAATGGCCTATCCATGTCATCTTCCTGCAAAGGCGGTCACTGAGTCCGGGGCCGCAATTTTGCCTGGACTGCACAGACAAACCAAGGAGACGACCACTATGTCGAACGACCAGAACAAACTTACCAATAATGCCGGCGCGCCGGTGGCTGACAACAACAGGGTTCTTACTGCCGGGCCGCGTGGGCCAATGTTGTTGCAGGACGTATGGTTTCTTGAAAAACTGGCCCATTTCGACCGTGAGGTTATCCCGGAGCGGCGCATGCACGCCAAGGGGTCCGGCGCTTACGGCACCTTTACGGTCACCCACGATATCACGCAATTCACCAAGGCTTCTCTTTTTTCTCAGATAGGCAAAAAAACCGATCTCTTTGTGCGTTTTTCCACCGTGGCGGGCGAGCGCGGCGCGGCTGATGCCGAGCGTGACATTCGCGGTTTTGCTATCAAGTTCTATACCGATGAAGGCAACTTTGACCTTGTGGGCAACAATACCCCCGTCTTCTTTCTGCGGGACCCTTTAAAGTTTCCCGACCTCAACCATGTGGTCAAGCGCAATCCGCGTACCAACATGCACAGCGCCAAGGATAACTGGGATTTCTGGTCCCTCTTGCCCGAAGCCCTGCACCAGGTCACCGTGGTCATGAGCGATCGCGGCATTCCGGCCTCATACCGGCATATGCACGGTTTCGGCAGCCATACCTTCAGCTTTATCAATGCCAACAATGAGCGCTTCTGGGTCAAGTTTCACTTTAAAACCCAGCAGGGCATCAAAAATCTTACCGACGCCGAGGCCCAGGAGATCGTGGGACGCGACCGCGACAGCCATCAGCGCGATCTGTATGAGCATATTGAAAAAGGCGACTTTCCTCGCTGGAAGCTTTTTGTGCAGGTCATGCCTGAAGTCGACGCCGAAAAGCTGCCGTACCATCCCTTTGACCTCACCAAGGTCTGGTATCACAAAGACGTACCCATGTACGAAGTGGGCGTGCTGGAACTGAACCGTAATCCTGAAAACTACTTTGCTGAAGTGGAGCAGGCCGCGTTCAACCCTGCCAATATCGTGCCCGGCATCGGCTTTTCGCCGGACAAGATGCTTCAGGGGCGCCTGTTCTCCTATGGTGATACCCAGCGCTATCGCCTGGGCGTGAACCATCACCTTATCCCCGTGAATGCGGCGCGTTGCCCTATGCACAGTTACCATCGCGATGGACAGATGCGCGTGGACGGCAATTACGGCGGCCATATCAACTATGAACCCAACAGCTACGGGGCATGGCAGGAACAGCCCGCAGCTGCGGAACCGCCCTTGAAAATCAACGGCGATGCCGATCACTGGTCCTACCCCTGCGATGACGCGGACTACTTCGAGCAGCCGGGCAAACTGTTCCGTCTGATGACCCCGGAACAGCAGGAAGCTCTTTTCGGCAATACGGCCCGCAACCTTGGCGACGCCCCCAAGGAAATAAAACTGCGGCACATCCGCAACTGCGCCAAGGCCGATCCGGCCTATGGTGCGGGAGTTGCCAGGGCCTGCGGCATCGACACCGCAGAAATATAGCAAGACGGCCTGTCAGGTTTTGCCTGACTGGGAACGTGACTGCCTGACCCTGGTTGTTTTCTGACCCTTTTGGGGCCGACAGTTTTTCTGTCGTCCTGCATCCTGCAAGCCCCCCGGAATTTCCGGGGGGCTTTACTTTTCGGGCTATCGAAACAGGTGTGCGGGACGCAACGGAAGGCCGGCAGAACAGGCGGAATAAGTGGAACAGCGGGACGCAGGCGGTCGCGCGTTCTGCTGTGGGCCTGGGCAGGGTTGTTCGCCCAGACTGCTGTTCCAGCTTTGCCGACTGCCCGGCGTGCAAGAAATTTTCAAAAATTTTAATCTGTTCATGACAGCGCGATTCGGATATGGCATCTTTAGAGCAGTTTACGAATGAAACGAGTCAACTGCTCTGCAAGGATTTTCCTGAAAATCCTTGCCGCGAAATGCGAGCAGGCAGGCTTTTGCCTGCCGTAAGCAAGCATTTCAAGTGTTAAATGCTCTAGAGCAGATAAACTTCGAGAATGGACATTCTCAAAACTTACTTCGGCGCTTAACAGCGCAAATAAATTGCGTTTACTTACGCAGTCGCCAAAGCAGTTTCAAAGTGAAAATGTTCTAGAGCCGTAGAGTGGTTCAACGGGCCGCCAGGGGCGGGGGTTGCGCCCGGCCCGGCACAAGCCAGTGGACAAGGTATACAGCTCTGGCTATGATTCATGCGCGGCCGCTGTAAACAGCTGCGGCGCAAACACAAAGTCCGGCATTTGGCGCGCCTTGTGCCGCAAGTTGCCCCGCAGCCACTGGCGGGCCTCAGGTCAGTCGCTTGATGCATCAGGGGGACCCATGCAAATCTCTCGTAAGGTTGCGGGTGCGGCCGCCGTGGCGGCCGTATTGCTGGCAATCTTTTTTACCTGGTTTTGGTTGGCCGGCCGGAATAATGCCGCACTCACACTCTATGGCAATGTGGACATCCGCCAGGTTGATCTGGCTTTCCGGGTAGGTGGGCGCATTGCTGAAGTGCTGGTGGACGAAGGGGCTTACGTGGTTGACGGCCAGCCTCGCGCGCGTCTGGATGCCGACATGCTGACGCAGCAACGGGATGAGGCCGCCGCGCAACTGGCGGGCCAAAAGGACGCCCTTATGCGGCTTGAGCGCGGTTACCGTGTGGAAGAAATAGCTCAGGCCCGCGCGTCGGTAAGCGCGGCCAC
>NZ_JBAIYW010000247.1:0-3138 GCF_036763055.1 Desulfovibrio sp. 1214_IL3152
GGCCTGTATCCAGGCGGGCGGCGCCTCACCGCGCTTGCGCGCACCGCTGATGGATTGTGGGGTAATGCCCAGGGCGCGGGCCAGTTCCGCATCATTGGAAGCGTTCATGGCCTGCATAAGACGGTGCAGGGTTTTCGTAAAGTCTGTTTCTTCCGGCATGGAGTACCTCGTTGGTCGGCATGGCTTCCCCGGTGGGTGTGCCGTGCGGCGGCCCCGGCTCGCTCCGCTGATGCGGGGGCCGGTTTCTGTTTGAAATGCCGTCAGGCTGCCGGAGCGGCAGGCTTGTCGGCGGCAATGCATATGAACAATGTATCAGTTTTGAATGTCGAGGGCAATGTCTTTATAAATTTTTAGTTTATAAATTATTTTTTTAACAATCCTGGATGGATGCCCTTGTCTGCATAAATACGGCATGAGCGTATTTATACGGGGTTGTTAAGTTTTTTATTTCTGTTTGTGCGGGAAGTTATAAATCTGAGTATGAGGTTGGAAGCAAGAACGCCACCGCAGGCCAGGATGGTATCAAGCAGCCGCCAGCTCAGCAGGGGGATGTCGCCGCCTATGTGCAATGTTGCCATGTCGAGCAGCAGCAGCACTATGAGGGTTATGATAAAACTGAAGAGCATATAGTGGCCGCCTTGCGCGTAAGGGACGAAAAGGGCGGCAAGGAGCACGCAGACGGCAAGCGGGACCGGGGTAGAAATATAAAATACGAGGGGGGCGGCAACAATGACGCCTACCACTGTTCCCAGGGCGCGGTCGCGTATGCGGCGCAGTTCGGTGGCTCCGTCGCTGTGCATGACAAAAAGAACGGTCAGCCCCACCCAGGCCGGGTGGCTGAAGTACAGACCGCGTGCGGCCAGGGTACACAACAGCACTGTGGTGGGAACGGCCATGCCGAAAAGCGGATTGTTGACAGCCCCGTGCTTGAACGCCTCAAACTCTTCAAAAGGGCTTGCGCCGCTGCCCTGTCCACTGCCGAAGCGTGTGCCGGCCACGCTGAGCATTGCCCCCAGCGCAAGGCCGGTCATAAAAATAACGGCCGCGCTTATGGAACTGACCATGCCGAAATGGGTCAGCAGGGCTGCGGCTCCCATATTTTTAAAGACAAGGCTGAGATATGCCTGCTCCGGTCGGGGCAGGGCGGCCAGCCAGCTGAACATTACCAAAGGTATCAGTGCGAGGTTGTTATTGCCCTGGGTAAGCACGCCCACTGTGGCTGCCGCACAAACGAGCAGCCCCCCGGCGCCGATGCAGAGGACGCGCGGCAGCGGCCTGTAGCGGGGAGCGATAAAAAGGGCGAACAAGGCCCCCAGGGCGCCCAGTACCAGCACTTCCGGTTCCTTGCAGACCAGGCTGACTGTGATGGGAATGCCCATAGCCAGCATGTAAAGTACGCCCCGGACCACGAGGTCGCGGCGAAGAGTGGGGGTGGTCATGCGGACTCCAATATGGGGGCGGCAGCGTTAACAGTTAAAAGGAATTACTATAAATTAGGTACAGTGCTCTTTGTGTCAGGTCAACCGTCTTTTTTCCTTGCGTAAACCCAAAAGCACGCCTCTCCGTACCCCACAGTGCGGCTTTACGTTGCAATGCCACAGGCCAAAGCAAGTGCGCTGCGCGGCACCCCGGTAAAGCGGTACGCATTGTTGTCAAATAATATCGATATGTTGATAATTTTCTGAATATGCCTGGGGCAAATGTGTCCGTGGTCACGGCAATGAAATATACACTACGTTAAACAGTTGTCTGTTTTAAAATATAAAAACCTATTTAATTTCTTTTTCCGATGTGTCATCTTAAGACATAGGACAGTCGGGCGATTTCAGAAATAGAGAGCAGCTGAAAATGACGGAGGCACACGGTAAAACGGGATGCTGCCAGCCTGCCTGCTGGAAACACAGGCAGAGGAGGAACTGTATATGACCATCAAGGCACGGGTAATACTGGGTTTTTTGCTGACGATAGCCGTCATGGCCGGTGGCACCATACCCTATGTGACAAGTAAGATGCGTAACACGGCCGAAGAGTCGTATCTGACGGCCTCCAGAGAGCAGCTACAGCTTATGGGCAGCTATGTGGAAAGTTTCATCAACGAGGCAGAACGCAACCTCGCTTTTCTGGCGGCGGATGAGTTGCTCGTTGACGGGGGAAACACGTTTCCCAACTATAAAAACACGTCCACTGAAAATACCTACAAACGCTCGGCTCTCGACCCGGAAGCCACCCGCGCCGGTCAGCCCCTTTTCAGGCTGGCCAAGGCAAATCCTTCCTATGTAGAAGTCTACGTGGGATATCCCGACGGCAGCTATGGTTCATCCATGTCCGATGGGCCGGTGCCTGCGGGTTTTGATACTTCCAAGCGCGCCTGGTATGTGAGCCGCATGAATTCTGACAAGGTTGTGGGCCTGTCGGACAGCTATCTTTCCATTTCCGGCGAGTTGGTGGCCCCTGTAACCCACAAAGTGCGTGACCGCAACGGCGCTTTTCGCGGGGTGCTGGGCGTTGATGTTTCCCTTAACGGTCTTTCGGAAAAATTCGAGGCCATGAATTTTGGCCGGACAGGCTATTTTTTACTTGTGGAAAACACGGGGCGCATCATCTGCGACCCCAAGGACAAGGAACTTACCGGCAAAATTATCGGCAAGGATATCAAAAGTCCGGGGCTGGAACAGCTTTTCAAAACCCAATCAGGCGTTGTGCTCACCCACATAAATGACATCGCCGTGCGGGCCAACGTGCTCACAACCAGTTTTGGCTGGAAGATTGCCGTTATTCAGGACGAAAGCGAAATTTTTGCCGAAACCAACGAGGCCATACGCTCAGTCTCCATTATTTATGCTGTCATTGCCCTCGCCATGCTGGCGTTGGCCTGGTTCATCGTGCGTTCCATCAACCGTCCGCTGCGTCTCATTGTGGAAGAGGCAGACAGTATCGCCCAGGGTAACCTTGAGGTACACCTTGATGCGCGCGACTTTTACGGTGAACTGGCGGAACTGCGCCATTCTCTGCTCAATATGGTTCACAACCTGCAAAACATGATTGAAACCGCCAACCAGAAGAGCGCCGAGGCCGAGGAACAGACCCTGCGCGCCCAGGCCGCCACGGAGCAGGCCGAACTTGCCCGTCGGCAGGCCG
>NZ_JBAIYW010000615.1:0-3137 GCF_036763055.1 Desulfovibrio sp. 1214_IL3152
ACATGCACGCGCGGCAGCGTGGTGACCATGCGGGCGTTGCCCTCGTTGGTCACGGTGGACACCGAGCCGTTTTCGGCCACGGCGAAGTTACAGCCGCTGATGCCCATATCCGCGGCAATAAACTTGCGGCGCAGCTGCACGCGGGCCACCTTGACCAGGTGCTGCACGTCCGAATCCTGTTTCACGCCGGTGGCCTTGGTGAAATCGTCGGCCACCTGGTAACGCGAAAGGTGGATGGCGGGCATAACCATGTGGGAAGGGCCTTCGTGCCGCAACTGGATGATCCATTCGCCGAGGTCGGTTTCATCCACAATGAGACCCTGGGCCTCAAGAGCGGGATTCAACTCGATTTCTTCAGCCGTCATGGATTTGGATTTCACCACGCGCTTGACGTTGTTTTCCCTGGCAATGCGCGCAATGATCTCGTTGGCTTCGGCAGCCGTGGCGGCGCGGTGCACATGCACGCCACGCTTTTCGGCTTCGGCCTTGAACTGGGAATACAGTTCTTCCATATGCTGACAGGCGTAGTCTTTGGCATCGGCCACCTGGGCAATAAGGGCGCGCTCGTCCACTTCCTTGAACACGGCTTCGCGGTTGGCGCGGTAGGCCACGGCGAAGGTGTCGAGAGTGCGGCGCAGGAATTCGTCATTCAGAGCTTCGTCCAGCTCCTTGTGGTAGCCGGAACTGCTTTTAAGGGCGTCATGCATGGGTTAGTCCTCCAGAAGAATGATGTGGAGTTCCAGCGGGCCATGTACGCCCACGGCTGCCACACGTTCAATATCAGCCGTGCGGCTGGGACCCGTCACCAAAGTGGTATAGGTGGCCGGGGCCGAGTTCATGCGCTCACGCAAAAACTGGGCAATGGACGGCAGATCGGGGTAAATATCGGACTTGCGCAAAAGAATCATGGACACTTCAGAAATCATGCCCGTCAGGCGCACGTCTTCGCTGTCGGTGTTCAGCATGCAGGTGGCGCTGGCCGCAACACCCACAATGCCAGTGGAAAGGCCCACATCAATGCCGGCGAGGTAGTTGCGCAGCCCTTCGCGAATGCAAAGAAAGCCCTTTTCCTCACAGGCCGCGGCCAGAGAGGCAAAGTCCGCATCGTTGAGTTCAGGGGCTGCCACAACACGCTGCACCCGGGTAGGCACGTTGTTGGGGCTCAAGGGGCCTTGCGCGGCGCCTGGCTCGTCAGCCAGAATTTCAGCAGGAGCCTTGCTGGCGCACACGTCCACAACATATTGCAGGGCCGCGGCCATGGTGGGCGCTTCCTGCACCACTGCGCTGACCGCCGCGGCCTTGGCGGCAAAGGCTTCGACCAGTTCCTGGTTCACAGGGGGCATAGGATTCTCCTTTCGGTCATCATGATTACGCGGCCATGCCGCGCCGCTCCGGCGGAAAAACGCTTCCCGCCGGAGCGGCCGTTTTTATCTCAGGCTTTCAGCGTATATTTCAACGGTATGTTTGACGCGCACACGGTCTTTGTTGTGCGAGAGCACGTCTTCAAGCTGCATCATGCAGGCGGGGCAGCCCGCAGCCACAACCTCGGCCCCGGAGGACACCACGTTGTCGCGCTTGCGCTGGCCTATCTTGCGTGAATAGTCATAGTGGAAGAGGTTAAACGAGCCGCCGCAGCCACAGCAGCGGTCGGCTTCGGCCATTTCCACCACCTTGTAGGCGGGGTTGGCCGCCATGACGGCGCGGGGCTGGCCCACGACGCCCAGGGATTTCTTGAGATGGCAGGAGTCGTGGTAGGTCACCGTGGTGGCATTGCCCGCCGGAGCTTCGGCAGGCTGCACCTTGAGCACATCCACAAGAAAGGCGTTGATGTCCATAGCCTTGGCGGCAAGCTGCTCGGCCTTGCGCAGTTCCACGGCGCCCAGGCGTCCGGCATAGCGGGGCCACAGTTCCTTGATGGTGGAAGTGCAGGAACCACAGGGGCTGAGAATGTAGTCGAAATCCGCGCCGTCAAGAACGCGCAGGTTGACCTTCATCTGCTTGACCATGCCCTCGGCATCGCCGGAAGACAGGGCGGGAATGCCGCAGCAGGTCAGCCCCTTGGGCATGAACACCGCCACCTTGTGGTGACGCAGCACCTTGAGGCAGGCTTCGGCCATGTCAACATACATCTTGTCGCCCATGCAGCCCGGATAAAAAGCCACCTTGATGCCGCCGGCGGGGCGGCGTTCGTCAAGCGCGCCATGACGAACGTGCAGCGGCTTTTTTGCCAGGGGGCGCATATGGCGGTCACCCAGCATGAAGTTCAGCATGGGCGCGCACACCGTACCCTGAGCCGAACCTGTGCTGCGGAAGATCAGCCCCTGAACCGGAGCACCCATGCGCATGGCAAGGTTGAACACGCCGGGCTGCGGCAGCACCGCGCGGAAGATCATTTTCTTGACCGGGTGCAGGCCCAGGTAGGCGTTGACGATTTCCCGCGCTTCCATAAACACGTCCATGATCTGGACGCCGGGAGGGCAGGACGCCTGACAGGAGCCGCACAGAAGGCAGCGGCCCAGCTTGTCGGCCACGGCTTCGGGGTCCTGGATCATTTCATGGGCCAGATTGTCGATGAGCGCCAGCTTGCCGCGCGCCACGTCGGCCTCCATACCGGAAGCGCCGAACATGGGGCACACGGCCTGGCACATGCCGCATTTCATGCAGGCCGTGACTCTGTCGTCCAGCGCCATGAGGCGCTGGGCCAGTTCGTGCAGATTACTCATGTAAGGCTCCTAGATTCCCACCAGCTTGGTGGCGTTGAACAGGCCCTTGGGGTCAAGGGCGCGACGCAGCCGCTGAGAGAACAGAATGGTGCCGCGCGAGGTTTCTTTTTCCATCCACTTGGCCTTGGCCGTGCCGATGCCGTGCTCGCCCGAAAGCGTGCCGTGCAGCTTGAGGGCCACGTCGAACATTTCGTCAATGGCCTCTTCCACGCGGTGGAACTCGTCCTTGTCGCGCTTGTCGCACAGGAAGGTGGGGTGCAGGTTGCCGTCACCGGCGTGACCAAACGTACCGACCTCAACCTTGTACTTGGCCGCGATTTCGTTAACGGCCTTCATCATGGCAGGAATCTGCGAACGCGGCACGGTGGCGTCTTCAAGCACGGTGGTGGGACGGCAGCGGGCCAGCACGGGCAG
>NZ_JBAIYW010000404.1:0-3123 GCF_036763055.1 Desulfovibrio sp. 1214_IL3152
CAGGCAAGCCCTGCCATAATGGTTCGCATATGCCCGGTGACCGCATGGGAGGCGCTGTCGCCAGCCATGAAGGAACGGTAAAAACAGTCGGCGGCCTGCGGCTCCACAGTGATGGCCTGTGGCGCGGCATCGCCCCACACGGCGGTAAAATACCCAAGCGCCGCAGCGGCAAAAGACCCCACCCCGGCCTGCAAAAAGATATGGGTCGGCGGGCGCAGCCCGCATTCCCGCCACTGCTCGTCCGCTTCCAGAGCCAGGGTGGTATAGCCCTGCATGATCCAGAGGGGCATTTCCTCATACCCATCCCAGGCGGTGTCCTGTACAAGCACACCGCCCGTCTGCTGCGCATGCTGCATGGCAAGACGCACGGTATCGTCATAATTAAGGTCGGTTATGGTGCACTGCGCCCCGGTTTTACGGATGTTTTCGGCCCTGACCGGCGCTGAGCCTGCGGGCATGAAGACCGTGGCCCCCATGCCGAGTTGCTGGGCCGTCCAGGCTACACCCCGGCCATGATTGCCGTCCGTGGCCGTAACGAGAGTGATTTTGCCCAGTTTTTTGCGTACCTCGGCAGAACGCAACAGCTGCGGGCTTACCCGGCTCATGGGCATATCAAGCAGTCGGGCCAGATGACGTGCCACCGCATAGGAACCGCCCAGTACCTTGAAGGCATTGAGACCGAAACGCTGGGACTCGTCCTTTACCATAATTTCGCCAAGCCCCAGGTCATGAGCAAGATTTTTCAGCCGCACCAGCGGCGTGGCCGCATAACGGTCAAAACCCTCATGAAAGGTACGGGCAACACGGGCGACCTCCGGCCCGTAAAGCCCAACATCCGCCGCATCGGCAGCGCCTGTACGCAGGCTGTTGGGACAATAGCTGACAATGTTCACGGCGGCTCTCCTGTAGGGCATGGTCGCCCCTTTTGCATGTCATCGGGATTGCATCCCGCAGCGGGCAATATCCACTGCGGGGCGGCAACCCCGCTCAGAACGGTTGTGCAGTGGTATTGCTCCGACGACTGCACAGCTCCGAAGCACGGATTCTCAAAAATCCGCCTGGAGCGCGTATCTGTTTTCAGTGCTGTCTGCCAGTTCAGTTGGAATTGGCTGTACGCACGAAAATGTTATAGGCTTGGCGGCTCTCCTGCGCGACATTGTTCAGCTCCTGCCGCACCGGACTGTAAAAGCCTTCGGCCAGCCCACGGCCCAGAAGGGCCTCATAGCGGGCAGCATGCCTGAGAAACTCGCGATAGGCCCGCTCCACTTCTGGAGCAGCCGGAAATGGCGGCTGTCCGGCCCTGCGCAGCCCGGCCTCAAGTTTGTCCCGCACCTGACCAAGGGCATGCCGGTCGGGCGTTTGCGCGGCCAGCAGTTCCGCCGTGCTGCCATACAAGGTGAAGATATTTCTGGCTTCCAGGATCTGCCGCCTGAGCGGGTGTCCATAAAGCAGCGTTTCCTCGGCCTTGACGGCCCGCCCTTCCACCAGGGCCAGATAGCCGTCCCGGGCAGTCACAAAGCGCTCGTGTTCCTTTTCCAGACTGGCCGCCAGGGCGCGGCCCTTCACGCCGTCATCACGGATATTCTCATCCCGCACATAGCGTGCCAGAGCCGTGTAATCGGCCCGCATGCTCTGGATGCTCTTTTCCATATCGTCCACCCACTGGGACAGGGCAGCGGCTTCATCCGCCCCGAACATGTCCGCAGGGGCCGCCAGGCGGCGCGCAAGCACCTTGCCGTCCCCATCAGGCGAGGGACGCGGGGCCAGTGTCCATTCCCGCAGGTAATGGCGCACATTGTCCGTCATGGTTTCGGCCTGCACATAATAGGGTTCGGCCAGGGTGGCCGCGGCCACATTATAGAAAGCCACCAGAGCATCCGCCTTTTCAAGCTCTTCCTGCGAAGGGGGCGGCCCCTGAACCTGTTCTTCATAGGGCGGACGTTCCTGTGGCGCACTGTGCGCCGCATCCGAGGCCAGGCCCGTTTCCGGCTTTTGCCCCGACTGTTCCCCTGTTGCTGAAGAAGCGTCTTCATTGCCGCCGGAATCGCAGCCCGCAAACAGCAGGGCCACAAGACAGACAAGCAGTATACATAGTCTTTTTTTCATACCTTCAGACGTAAAAGCCCCACAGGCAACCTGCGGGGCTTGCTGTTATATGTTTGCTCAGATCGAGGCCACGCGGGCCGCAATCCAGTCATTGAGTCCCGTAAGGTCTTCGGCCCAGGGATAGGCGGCGTCCGAGACAGGTTTGATGTCCGGCCCCACGCCGTAAAAAAGCGTACCCACTTCTTCCGCCGCATCGCGGTCTGTGGGGGCATCGCCCACCATAAGCACGTTTTCCGGGGCCAGGGGCAACGGAGCCACAATCTGGGCCAGAAGCCGGGCCTTGGCCGGGGGCGAGCCGTGAATGGACGTAAAATAGTGCTCCAGACCACGCTCGTGCAGGACGGCCAGCACTTCCTCATGCGGCGCGCCGGAACAGACATAGAGGGGCAGCCTGCCCTTCCAGGTGTCGAGCACATCCTTGACGCCGGGAATAAGCGGGCAGCGCCGCACTTCATCCAGAGCGTATTCCGCAAACAGGCGGCCCAGTTTTTCGGACTCTTCCTGCGTGATTTCGCGGCCCAGCACCTCGTTGTAAAACCATTCAAACTTCTTGTACCTGCTCACCCCGCCGTGCAGGCTGTGGTACATGACAAAACGGTCCTGAGCCTCCTGCCCGTAAGGTGCGGCAATGCGGGCAAAGGCGCGTGTTTTTACGGGTACGCTGTCCAGTATGACGCCGTCACAGTCAAAAACAATACATTGCAATGGCATAGCTATCCTTTTCTGCATCCGGCCACATCGCCTTGAAATGCCCTTTTCGGGGCAAGGCGGGCCAGTTTGCGATCTGCGCCAATCCGGACTCGCCTGTGCCGGTCCGGGCCAGTTTGCGCCAATTTACGCCAGTTTGGTCCTGTTTTTTACGTGACGCAGCCAACTGGACAAAAAATTATCTAGAGCAATTTCACTTTGAAATTGCTCGGACGGCTGCGTGAGCAGACGTTCGCTACGGAGGCGTAAGCGCAGTTTATCTGCGCGGTTAAACGCCGAAGTGAGCGTGCCTTAAACTTTGAGAATGTA
>NZ_JBAIYW010000017.1:0-3121 GCF_036763055.1 Desulfovibrio sp. 1214_IL3152
AAACTATGGCAGGTGGCGGCGGAGAGATGGGCGGCCTGGGCGGCGGCACGGGCAGTTACCGGGCGCTGCTGTTGGACGCCATGAGTCTGCTTGACGGGCCGCTGCTTGAAGATCGGGCCGACGTGGAGCACATCTAGAGCAGATTAACTTTGAGAATATACATTCTCAAAGTTTAAGACACGCTCACTTCGGCGTTTAACCGCGCAGATAAACTGCGCTTGTATTTTTGCGGCGGGCGGCTGCGTGAGCAGTCGCCCCAAATGAAGGCACTGAGAGCATTTCAAAATTAAATTATTCCTGAAGAGGCCGCCCCCAGGGCGGCCTCTTTCTGTTTCCCGGAAGGGATATTTGCCTTCAAATGCTTGCTGGCTTTGCAGGCGCCAGGCGTTTTAGGCCCACAGCACAAGCCCTGTTTCAAGCGGCGTTGCCAGGTTTTTGTGATAGGGCAGCACCCGCACGCCGTAGCGGTATTGCCCGCTGTGGGTTGGAATGTAGGTGGCGGCAAAGTTCATGCCGTTTCCGCTTTCGCCGTTGTGGTCGGCTGCGCGCGGCTCAAGGCGCAGTATTTCGGGTTTGTCGATGAAGTTGCCGTTGACCAGGGCGCGGCCGATGACAAGCTGCACGAGTATTTCTTCCGGCTGCATTTCGCCTATGTGCATATGCAGACGCACGCTCACCGGCTCGCCGCAGATCATGGTGTTGTTTTCCACACCGCTGATGAAAAGTTCCTCCACCTTGACCGTGCCGAAGCGGGCAGGCAGGTCTTTTTCCCAGGCGGCAAGGCGGCGGCACCCCGACCAGTCGTTTTCGGCCAGCATGTTGCGGCGGCGCGCGGCCCGCAGGTAATACTGGCGGATGTAATCATTGAGCATGCGGTTGCTGCTGTACATGGCCGTAAGGCTTTTGAACGACCGCTTTGCCATGGCTATCCACTGGGTCGGCAGGTCGCCCTGGGTACGGTCGAAGTAGAGCGGCAGCACGGCGTTTTCCAGCAGGTTGTACAGCGCCTCGGCGTCCGCATAGTCGTTCTGCTCATTGCTGGGCAGCTCGGTGGTGACGACCGGGCCGATAGTCCAGCCGTTCTGTCTGTTATAGCCCTCGCACCACCAGCCGTCAGAGATGCTCAGGTTGACGCCGCCGTTGACGGGCAGCTTCATGCCGCTTGTGCCGGATGCCTCGTGCGGACGGCGCGGCGTGTTAAGCCAGACGTCGCAGCCCTGGGACATGACGCGCGATACGGACAGGCTGTAGTTCTCCAGAAAGAATATGCGCCCGAGAAAGCGCTCGTCCTGGCACATGCGCATGACTTCCTGAATGAGATTGATGCCCGCTTCGTCCGCCGGGTGCGCCTTGCCGGAAAAGACAAGCACCACCGGCCGATGGGGATTGTTGAGTATGCGGGCCAGGCGGTCGGGATCGGCAAAGAGCAGGGTGGCCCTCTTGTAGGGCGCAAAGCGGCGTGCAAAGCCGATAATGAGAGTTTCGGGCCGCAGCAGGGCTTCCATGCTTTTGCGAACAGTGGCATCCAGCTTGAAGCGCTGCGCAAAAACGGGAATGCGCTTGCGCAGGGCATCAAGCAGGGCTTCTTTCTGATGCTGCCGCGCAGCCCAGAAGGCTTCATCGGGGATGTCGTCCACCTTGTCCCACACGTCGGAGCCGGGCAGCGCCTGTAACCAGCCTGCGCCCAGATGCCTGTGCAGCAGTTCGTGCATCCAGCTGCCCACGTAGGACGGCGTATGGATGCCGTTGGTAACATGCCCGATGGGGGTTTCGGCCGTGGGCAGTCCCTTCCACAGCTTGTTCCACATATGGCGCGAAACCACGCCGTGCAGGCGGCTGACGCCGTTGGCCCAGCACGAGAGCCGCAAGGCCAGTACCGTCATTTCAAAGGCGTGGCTGTCGCCGCCCTCGATCTGCCCAAGTTGCACGAACTGCGGCCAGGAAAGGTCAAGGTTTTTAGCCATGCCGCCGAAGTAGCGTTCCATAAGCTCCAGCGAGAAGGATTCGTTGCCCGCAGGCACGGGGGTGTGCGTGGTGAACAGCGTGTTGGAGCGCACACGCACCACAGCCTCGTCATAGCTCATGCCCTGGGTCATGCAGTCGCGTACGCGCTCAAGGGCCATAAAGGCGGAATGCCCCTCGTTCATGTGGTACACGCCGGGGATGATGCCGAGGGTGCGCAAAAGGCGCATGCCGCCCTGACCGAGCAGTATTTCCTGTAGCAGGCGTGTTTCGCGGTTGGCCTCATACAGGCGGTCGGTGATGCGCCGGTCTTCGTCCGTATTGCGGGTAGTGTCCGTATCCAGCAGGTAAAGGTTTATGCGGCCCACCTGAAGTCGCCAGACCCGTGCGTAAAGGATGCGGCCCGGCAACTCCAGCTGTATGTAAACGGGCTGCCCCTGGGCGTCGTGTACCTGCTTTATGGGCATCTGCCCGAAATTGTTGACCGGGTATTGCGCCACCTGGCGGCCGCTGGCATCGATTTCCTGCATGAAATAGCCGCTCTTGTAGAGCAGGCCGACGCCCATGAGGGGCAGGGCCATGTCCGACGCGGACTTCAGGTGGTCGCCGGAGAGCACGCCAAGGCCGCCGGAATAGATGGGAATGGATTCGTTAAGTCCGTATTCCGTGGAAAAATAGACAATGGGGTGTTCGGGTGTCACGTCCACGCTGAGGGAACGGATGGGTTCGGCCATGTAGGCGTCAAACCTGTCCATAACCTTGTGGTACATAGCCATGTATTCTTCATTGGCGATAAGCTCCTTGAAGCGCGCGGGCCATGCTTCTTCCAGCATTTTCAGCGGATTGCGGCATGCTTCCCACAACTGGGGGTTCAGCGCCATAAACAGGGCCTTGGCCTGATCGTGCCAGCACCACCAGATGTTCTGGGCCAGTTCACGCAACCGTGAAAGCTCATGAGGGACTTCGGCAACGGCCATGATGGGACGCAGAAAGGGCGTGGCCGAGCAGGACGCCGTAAGCACCCGCGTGAGCGCTCCGTGGGCGGAGTCGTGGTCGGTGCGGGCATCGGACTTGGCAAGGGCGATATCAAACGCCTTGATATAGTTATCGAAAAAATAGCTCCACGAGGTTTTTTCCGCCAGGTCGCGGGCATGGCCGC
>NZ_JBAIYW010000590.1:0-3098 GCF_036763055.1 Desulfovibrio sp. 1214_IL3152
CAGACGGTCGGCGGGCACTTGGCGGCTGAAGCCGCAACGCGGGCAGGTAATATTCACTGGACTCTCCTCAATAAACGCAAAAGATGGCACGGATCCTTTTTATACTATCCGCAGGCCCCGGTGCTGGCAAGGGGCCGCCGCGGGCCATGCGCGCAGACAGAAAACATGTGCCTGCCGTGACGCTTGCTGTTGACAGCCTGCGCGAGTGGCTATACCCTGTTTTTTGACAAGGGGAGTAACTGGGTTCTTGAAGCCCGGGCGGTATCAACAGCATGGCCTTCGGGCCTGGTGCCGCCGTCGGTAAGCCGATTAGTGAGACCTTGGCGCAAGCGCCAAGGTCTTTTTTTATTTTTAAGGAGACATCATGAGCATACGTACCCTGCGGCCCTACATCCTTGCAGTGCTCCTGACCATTCCCGGTTTTGCCCT
Organism: Desulfovibrio sp. 1214_IL3152; assembly: GCF_036763055.1. NCBI lineage: Bacteria > Pseudomonadati > Thermodesulfobacteriota > Desulfovibrionia > Desulfovibrionales > Desulfovibrionaceae > Desulfovibrio > Desulfovibrio sp. 1214_IL3152. The sequence goes on from NZ_JBAIYW010000590.1 coordinate 430, forward strand.
GCATCTGGCTCCGCCGGATATTTCTCCGTTTATCGTGACCCTGCTTTCAGGCATGGCAATTCTTGGCGCGTCCTTTCTGCTCACCTGGGCCTGTGAAGTGGCGCAGATGGACATGCCGCAGGCCGTGGCCGTGGCCGTAGTGGCCTTTATTGCCGTGCTGCCCGAATACGCGGTGGACATGTACTTTACCTGGATGGCGGGCCAGCACCCCGAAAGTCCCTATTCGCACTATGCCATCGCCAACATGACAGGCGCCAACAGGCTGCTTATCGGCGTGGGCTGGTCGGCCATCGTGCTTATCTTTGCCGGGCGCTTCCACTCGGCGGTGACCCTGAGCGAGGACAAGCGCACTGATGTACTTTTTCTTGCTATGGCAACACTTTATGCCCTGTTCATCCCCATCAAGGGTTCCCTGACCTGGGTGGACGGTCTCGTGCTTCTGGGCATTTACGTGTGGTACATACTTATCATCATGCGCCGCCCCGTGGAGGAAGAGGAACTGGAAGGCCCGGCGGCCCTGCTTGCCAGACTGGCAAAAAAAGTGCGGCTGCGCACTGTGGCGGCCATTTTTGTATTTTCGGCCCTTGTAATTCTGGGCAATGCCGAATCTTTCAGCGAAGGACTTATTGCCAGCGGCAAACAGTTGAACATCAACGAATTTCTTCTGGTGCAGTGGATTGCCCCCCTGGCTTCAGAAGCGCCGGAATTTATCGTGGCCGTCATGTTCGCCTCGCGCGGCAACGCCGGGCTGGCCCTGGGCTGCCTGCTTTCGTCCAAACTCAACCAGTGGACATTGCTTGTGGGCATGATACCCGGAGTGTACGCGGTTTCTTCCGGCGGCCTCAGCCCTGCCATAAATCTTGACACACACCAGTTTCAGGAAATATTACTCACAGCCGGGCAGTCTCTCTTTGCCGTAGCCCTGCTGCTGGATCTGCGTCTGCATGTGCGCGAGGCAGTGTGGCTGCTGCTGCTCTTCAGCCTTCAGCTGCTTTCGCCGCTGTATGAACTGCAGTTGGAAAATATCCTTGGCCTGCCCCACGACCCGTTGCGTCTGCACCTGTTTTACGCCAAGGTGTACCTTGTTCTTGCGGTGATTCTGCTCATCAAGAACTGGCGGCAGACCTGGGCGCTTCGCAAGGGCTTCAAAGTTTAACCAAAGCATGTATACTGTTGCGGGCGGGGAAAAATCGCCGCCCGCACTTTTGAATCAACGGCCCGCATGGCCGGAGCACGTATGGAACAGTACCTCGGGCAAGCAGTTTCGCCTCCACATTTTACTGGTTATCAAGGTATTATATCCATGCCGCGCCTTTTGTCTCTTCTGCTCCTGGTGTTGCTGCTTGGAGAAAGAGCGGCCGAAGCGGCCCGCATGCCGGACCAGCAGACGTCATCCCCCGCCCTTTCACAAGAATTTACAGCCCTCGCCGATGTGACGGAAATCGCTTCTGAAGGCGAAACTGCACATCCTGACGGGCATGCCGCCCCCGAAAACTCCGCCCCCGAAAACTCCGCGCAGAGCCACGCCGCCGGGGCGGAAACTTCCGGGCACGACGGTGTGGACCCCGCAGAGCAGTCTGCCCGCGACAGCGCCGCCGCCATTATTTCCGGCGCACGCAGGCCCGGTATTATTGAGCACCAGCTTGTACATGACGAGCCGGGCAGCCCTGTGATCAACATCAGCTATCCTTCGGTGGGCAGCAAACAGATCGACGGTGACATCCGCCAATGGGTTACGGGCATTGCCTCTGCTTTTGAGCAGAGCTGTAGCGGGGCGGGTCTTTCCACAGGTTCCGGCCTTGACGGTGAGCGCCCGCCTTATGAACTGTGGGCCTCCTACAGTGTTACCGCCCCTTCTCCCGCCGGACTGAGCATTACCTTTGAAGTCTGGACCTATACCGGCGGCGCGCACGGCAATCTTGACGTCATGACCCTCAACTACAGCCTGCTTACCGGGCAACGTCTTGGCCTCGTTGACCTTTTTGAAGATCCGGACCTGGCCCTGAACCTCATGTCCGAATGGTCTTACAATGAGCTTTCGCGGCGTTTGGGCGGCATGCGGCAAGAGCAGATGCTGCGTACGGGCCTTAATCCCGTACCGGAAAATTTCGCCAGCCTCACCCTTACTCCCCAGGGAGTGCGCATTAATTTTCAGCCATACCAGGTAGCGCCCTGGGCGGCCGGGGCGCAAAAAGTGAACATGCCTTTGGATCAGTTGCTGACCGCCAGACCGCTGCTGAGCATCTGGGGGCGTTAGAGCAATTTCACTTTGAAATTGCTCGGACGGCTGCGTGAGCAGTCGCCCGCCGCAAAGATGCAAGCGCAGCTTCAGCCGTTACGACAAAGGAAGTTACGGATGCTTCAGGAGTTGTAACGCAGGAACCTACGCTTGCAGACACCATGTGTAACGAGCGGTTTGTTTCCATACAACCACTGTCGCCATTCGTAAGGCTCGCAGGCTCGCCAACGACTGCCGCGAAGACAGCAGAGCTATTTACTTGCGCGGTTAAGCATCGAAGCGATGCGTGCCTTAAACTTTGAGACATTGCTGTCCGGCTAAGGGGTAACAAAAAAGTCCAAAATCTCAGCAGTATGTGGTATAAGAAGTTACCACAACAACTTGCCACACAAGGAGATTTTGGACTTGAGCCATCATACTACACTCTTCT
>NZ_JBAIYW010000603.1:0-3096 GCF_036763055.1 Desulfovibrio sp. 1214_IL3152
GCCTGCTTCCGATGCCTTTTCTCCGGCCGGGAGAGAGGCGGCAGCGTCGGACTCGGCAGGTTGCGTTACGGTTGAAAACGCCCTGCTTTCCGGCCAGTCTTCCGGCCCGCCGGTATTCACCTTGCCGATCACCGTCTGACGGTCCACCACGCCACCCTGACCACCCTGCACAGCAGGTTCCCCGATGGACGGCTGGGCTGCGTGGGCTTCGGGCAGCGACAGAAAACTCCAAAATCCCCCGGCAGCTTTTTTGCCGGGGGTTGGCAACGTGCCGCGGGACTGCCCGGCGGCAAAAAATTCTATGTCCAGCCTGCCTGGGGCAGACCGTTGAACAATACTCGCCGCGTGGCCGGAAAGCTGAACCTGTATGCGCCCGCCCGCAGATTCCACATTTTTGACAAGCGCCCCTGCGGCAGGCAGGCCACCGGCCCGCACCAAAGACGACATATCCGCATTGGGAAAATTAATGTAAAAAATTAAGTTTTGAGCGTCAGCAGAAACCACTTCAGTCCCTTGCGCAGGAGCATCAAGGTGCAGGCGAAGCCTTTCAACCCCTTCTTCCGGGGAAAACCAGCTCCAGGCGAGCGCTTGTGCGGGAGCCGGACAAAAGATGCCGATGGTCAGCAGGAGGAAAAAAAAGATGGGTGCACAAGCCTGCCGAAAGAAAGTACGGCTGATGCGCAAGATTTCGCCGGTATGGGCGGAAGAGTGAAAACGGCCTGTGCCGGTAAAAAAGATCATGTTCACGTGCGCTTCGCGAAGAGGGTTGAATATCAGGAACCGTCATGCGCTATGCAACATATGTACCATTACGCATTACGCTTTTTGAGTTTTTCAATAAGAGTCGTGCGTTTGATACCCAGTAACTCCGCCGCCTGATTCTTGACGCCCAGGGCCTTATCCAATGCCTCGTCAATCAGGCGTCCTTCAACCGCGTCAAGAAAATCCTTCAAGGTCAGGCCCTGCGCTTCCAGCACGCTCAGGTCAGGCCAGGCAAAAATGCCCGGTTCCCGCATGGTCCCATTGTTCGGCGTCGCGATGGAAGCTGGCGAGGCCTCATTTTCATTTTCAACATTCGCGTTGGTAACATGCTCAGGCGAAAGAGTATTTTCGGCCACGCCCGGATCTCCGGTGCCGTCACAAATATCTTCCACTTCCGGCAGGGATGCAATATCGCCCACCTGATCAAGTATCTTGCCGGGCAAATCCTGCGGGCGCACCACATTTCCGTCCACGAGAATGCTCAGTCGCTCCATAAAATTTTCAAGCTCACGCACATTGCCGGGCCAGGTGTAGGCAGAAAGCACACGGCGCGCGTCGTCGTCAAGCGTGAGCACCGGCCGCTTTTTTTTGCCGCAAAAATGGGTCAGAAAATACCGCGCCAGCACAAGCACGTCGCCTCCCCTTTCGCGCAGGGGCGGCAGGTGCAGAGGGATGACATTGAGGCGGTAGTAAAGGTCTTCGCGAAAGCGCCCGGCAGCCACCTCGGCTTCAAGGTCGCGGTTGGTGGCCGCCACAATACGCACGTCCACCTTTTTACAGCCGTTTCCGCCAACGCGCTCTATCTCTTTTTCCTGGAGCACGCGCAAAATCTTGACCTGAAGACTCAGATCCATTTCACCTATTTCATCAAGGAAGATGGTGCCGCCGTCCGCCAGTTCAAAGCGGCCCGGCCGGGAACGTATGGCGTGGGTAAACGCTCCCTTTTCGTGACCGAAAAGTTCGCTTTCAAGCAGTTCTTTAGGGATGGCCCCACAGTTGATGGGAACAAAGGGCCTGTCTTCACGGCTGCTGTTTGAGTGCAGGGCGCGCACGAGCAACTCCTTGCCTGTTCCGGATTCGCCGGTTACAAGCACAGTGCTGTCGGTGGGCGCAACCTTGCCGAGAACCTTAAAAACCTCTGCCAGACTTGTGCTCTGACCAATGATACCATCTGTATTCAACGCCATGAATTTTTCTCCACCAGTAATCCTTTCTTGTGTCAATACACTGACGCGAAAAGGATTACCAGTAAAAAAGCTGTTTTGACATTCCGTTTATCCAGCCAGTATCCGTATGAACGAAAATTCCGCTATGTCCGCTCTGCCAGGCCTGCCTCCCTGCCCCCTGGACGGGGAAAAAGAAAAACTGCTTGCCGCCCTTGAGCAGAACAGCGGGCTTGTGCTCAGCGCCAGCCCTGGCGCGGGCAAGAGCAGCAGGGTTCCCCTGTGGCTGCTTGACGCCCCGTGGCGCTGCGGTCGCAATATACTCCTGCTTGAACCGCGCCGCGTTGCGGCCCGCGCCCTTGCCAGGTACATGGCTGCCCTGCTGGGTGAAAAGGTGGGACACACTGTGGGCTTGCGTATGCGCGACGAAAACCGCACCGGCCCGCACACGCGCATTGAGGTGGTCACCGAAGGGGTGCTCACCCGCATGCTGCAAGAGCAGCCGGATCTGCCCGGCACGGCCTGCGTCATCTTTGACGAATTTCACGAGCGGTCGCTTACCGCCGATATGGGGCTGGCGCTCTGTCTGGAAAGCCAGACCGTTCTCAGGCCTGACCTGCGCCTTGTGGTCATGTCTGCCACACTGGACGTTCAGGCTGTATCCGGCCTGATGGGACAATGCCCCATCATCCACAGCCCGGGACGCTGCTTTCCGGTTGATGTGCGTCACCTGCCCCTCACACTTCAGGCAGGGAGGCTTTCACCTTCGGCGGGCGGCGCTTCCGCCCTGTGGCAGCACATGGCCGGTGTAATACTTGCCCTGATGCAAAAAGAACCCGGCAGTCTGCTGGCGTTTTTACCCGGCACAGGTGAAATCCGCCAGACAGCCGCATTGTTGGAAGAACGCCTCCCCCCCGACGTGTGCCTGCACACGCTTCACGGCAACCTTTCCGCAACGCAGCAGGATGAGGCCATTGCCCCGGCCCCGCAGGGCAAGCGCAAGGTGGTGCTAGCCACCTCGATTGCCGAAACCTCACTGACCATAGAAGGCGTGCGTATGGTTGTGGATGCCGGACTTGCGCGCCTTTCGCGTTTTGACCCCGCCAGCGGCCTTTCCCGCCTGATAACGGAGCGCGTTTCTCTGGCAGGAGCGGATCAGCGCACCGGCCGC
>NZ_JBAIYW010000194.1:0-3095 GCF_036763055.1 Desulfovibrio sp. 1214_IL3152
TGCCCGTCACCTGCGAGGCTGGCCCAGCAGGACGCATAAGCCTCAACTGGCGGGCGTTGCTGCTGCCGCTTCCCCTTCTGGAGCACCTGTGCTGGCACGAACTGTGCCATCTGCGCCACATGAATCACTCCCAGGCCTACAGGGCGGAGTTGACCCGCTATTCCCCGGACTGGCCCGGATGCGAAAAGGCCCTGGACCGGGCATGGCGCAATCTGCCCTGGTGGGCCTTGCCCGGCGAAGATCCGGCACAAGGCGACAGCTAGACCAGATTAACTTTGAGAATGCATGTTCTCCAGGTTCATCTGTTCCACGGGCGTTTACGAGTGAATAATTTGCCTGTTCTGCAAGAATTTTCAGGAAAATCCCTGCCATGAAATACAAGCAGGCAGGCAAAAGCCCGCCTGCTCGCATTTCAAGTGTCAAATGCTCTTAGGGATTCAGGTCTTTCATGGAATTGGCCCTGCCCGCCACCACAATGGTATCACCCTTATTCAGCACGGTCATGGCCGGAGGAACAAAGTTGAAAGAGTGCTCCCCCACGGGACGAATGCCCAGCACCATAATATTGAAACGCTGCATGAGGTTAAGCTCCACCAGCGTTTTGCCGTGCCATTCGTCCACCTTCAGTTCCTGAATGGCGATGCCCCCGTACTTGGGGATAAGGTCCAGCATGCCCGGATAGGTGAGCTGATGGGCGGCCATGACGGCGGCCTCCATCTCGGGAACCAGAGCGCGATTGACGCGCAACCGCTGCAGAATCTTGCGGTGTTCCTCATTGGACGCCTTGACCCATATTTTGGGACCGCCCAGTTCCTGCACGTTGAGAGTGATGCTGAGTGACTGCTCCACGCTTTCACCCACGCTGATGACCACCCAGTCCAGATCCTGCACATGCAATGAACGCAGCACGGCAATATTGGTGGCATCGGCCTTGTAAACGGACTCCAGCGCATCCTCGGCCCGCTGCACCCGCGCATCGGACATGTCTATGCCTACCACCGTGTGTCCCAGTGAAACAAGGGTGGTCGCCATGCGCAGGCCAAATTTGCCCAGGCCGATAACGCCTATTTCCAGCTTCTTTTCCGCCATCTCTTTCTTTCTCCGTGCTGTATCCGGGCCGCAAGCGCCGGGGAACCCCTCCGCCGCAAAGACCGGGCAAGGCCGGAGCCTCGCCGGGCATGCCGGGAAAAACCCGACTGCTGCTCTCTACTGCGCAGCATTGTGTCAGGGACAAAAAACGGTTTAGGTAACACCGAAAAAACCGCTGCGCCTTCAGGCCGAAGGCAGCGCCCTTTCCAGCGCAACTATACATATAAAAAGCCCTTGAACCACTTTTCGCAACCAGCGGTTAGAGCAATTTCACTTTGAAATTGCTCTGGCGGCTGCGTGAGCAGACGTTCGCTACGGAGGCGTAAGCGCAGTTTATCTGCGCGGTTAAACGCCGAAGTGAGCGTGCCTTAAACTTTGAGAATGTATATTCTCAAAGTTAATCTGCTCTAGCCGATGGGCAGTTGCGTTTCCGCCACGGTATACGCCTTGCGCGGCTGGAGGCTCTGCACCGCCATGAGCAAGCTCAGCAGCCCCACGCGCCCGGCAAACATGTTTACGATAATAACGCCCTTGCCCTCGGCGCTCAGCTCCGGGGTCAGGTTCATTGAAAGCCCCACTGTGCCAAGGGCCGAGACCTCTTCAAACAGGATGCGCAGAAAGGACGGCCCTTCGCCGCCGGTGCCGTGCAGTATGCCGTACTCCGTAATGCTGAGCAGAAACGTGGAAATCCCCACCAGCATGGAATAGAAGAAAAACAGGGTCAGCGCGCGGCTTACGTTTTCTGCCGGTACGCCCCTGCCCTCCAGCACGATCTGCCTGTCGCCCCGGAACTGGGCGGCAATATAGCCCACCAGCACCCTGAAGGTCACAACCTTGATGCCCCCGGCACAAGACCCCGGGCCGCCGCCCACAAACATGAGCGCCATGAGCACCAGCAGAGTGGCCTCACTCAGGCTGCTCATATTGACGGTATTAAAACCGGCCGTGCGAGCCACCGCAGCCTGAAAAAACGCCGTAAGGGCCAGATCAAAGCCGTCGCCAAGCGCATGCTCGTTGCCCACCCGCCAGAATTCGATCACAAATCCCACCGTCGCTCCGACCACAATAAGAAAAACCGTTGTCTTGAGCACAAGGCGGCTGAAGCGGCTGAACTTGCGCACGGGAACGCCCATGCGCCCGCCGGAAATGATGCCCAGGGCTTCGCGCAGCACGCCAAAGCCGATGCTGCCCAGAAAAACGCTGGCCGCAATGATGCCGTTGACCGCCACATCGTCCCGAAAATTCATGAGACTGTTGGGACTGAGCGAAAAACCCGCGTTACAGAAGGCCGAAACAGCATGAAACGCCGCACTGATAGGATGAAAAAACACGGGGTCATGCCAATAGAGCAGCAGAGCCGTGACAAACTCGATGCTGAATACCAGCGCCAGCACCTGCAAAAGAAAGCCCTTGAGGTTAAAGTCGTCGCCAAGCAGCGCCTGGCTCACGGCCTCCCGGCTGGTAAAGGGTACGGAGTTTCGCCAGAGCAAAAAAATGATGCTTGTATAGGTCATGACGCCAAGGCCGCCCAACTGCACGAGAAAAAGCAGCACCATCACACCGGCGGGGCTGAGCGCCACGCTGATGTCCACAGGCGTCAGCCCGGTAACGCAAACAGCCGACGTGGCGAGAAAGGCCGCATCAATGGGGCTGAGCCTTTGGCCTTCCTGCAGGCTCACAGGCATGTGCAGCAGAACTGCGCCCACGACAATAACCGCCAGAAAGGAAAATACGGGCCACGTAAGAGGGCTGAAAAATCTGTTCCTCTGCATGCCCCCATTTATGCCGTCCGCGAGAGGAAAGCAAGATGGTGAATCATGTTCGTTCTCCTTCATATTTCACATGAAAAACATATGAAATTCAGCGAACCACGCCGCAACCCAGGCAGCAGTTCATGCCCGCAGTTCATGCCGCAATCCCCGACGTCCCTTGCCCTTCCTGCCCCGGCTTCAGCCCAACGCGGCGTTGTGTTCTGCTTACCGGCCAGATCACGGGCCGCAAGGCCA
>NZ_JBAIYW010000087.1:0-3082 GCF_036763055.1 Desulfovibrio sp. 1214_IL3152
ACCGAAATGACAGCCAAAAGCAAAAGCCCGCCAAAAACGGCCAGGGCCATGAGGTGGTCGGCAAGGCCATGTCGGCCCACCGCCCCCACCAGCCAGAGCGTGATGGTATCGTTCAGATGCCGGAACAGGCCGACCACAGCCCCGGTGGCGCTGCCCACAAGCAGGGCCTGCACAATTATTCTGCCCAGGCCGGAAACGCCCATTGCGGTGAAATCACGCCTGATCTGGGGAAAAGGATTGCCTGTTTTCACTAACATACCCTTATTAGAGGCATTTTTTGCAGAATCTGCGGCCGGGCAAACGCGCCGCACATTGATGGAGCCAGCCGAAAACCACGTATCCCCGCAGGGATGGAAAAAAGCCCTTGCCCTGCCGGGGCCGGACCCGCGACACGCCGACGGTCAAACAAGGACAGGCCGGCAGCAGACCGGCGGCAGAACAACAGCAGGCGGACACGCCTGGCTGCCCGTTTTTATCTACAGCACTAAAATGCCGCCTGCCCGTTTTCCGATGGCAGCATGGGCAGTATGGCCGGAACAGGGAGGCTTTTCAAGTTATTGCATAAAATTTGTAAAAAAAGCTTGCCAATGTCGCGGCAAATGGGTACAAGACTTCTCCAGCGATGTGGAACACAAACCGCATCAAATGAGAGCCGAGGTAGCTCAGTTGGTAGAGCAGGGGACTGAAAATCCCCGTGTCGGCAGTTCAATTCTGTCCCTCGGCACCACAAAGAAATCAAGGACTTAGGTAGAAATACCTGAGTCCTTTTTTCGTTTGGGCAAAACCCTCTCCCCCACCTCTCCCCCGTCTGTTAGACAACAGATAAATAAGCGGGCGCGAAAGTTGGCACTGATTCGCGCGAAAGTTGGCATAAGCAGCCATGTAAAAAAGCGGGGTTTTTCCCCGCTTTTTGTGTCGTTATGCCGGATATGTGCAGCCTCATGATCCACAAACCCGCGAGCCAGAGCCAATAATTCCGGTTCACAATCCACGGGCAACGATGGCAGATAAATGACCCTGCCATTGGTGCAGGCGGTCTTTCCGCCAATGTGCACCTGCACCCCGTACTGCTCTCCCAGCACGGACGCCAGCAGAGGCAGGCAGCTAAGAATGTCTTTCGAGCGAATCATGGCACCTCACAATAAAAAAGCCCGACATGGAGCCGGGCCAGTGGTTCATCATTTTTCATGGTCTCATTCCGTAATAGTTCGCAAGTCATTCAGCATAGTGGGGAAGCGCCCCGCAGGCGGCAGTTCCAGCCAGCGGATGACAAACGCATACAACCTGTCCGAGTCTGCCCGGATTTTATGCCCATTGATCTGCAGAAACACCGAACAGGCAGCAAAGGCCGTCCGCTTGTTCCCGTCCACAAAGGGGTGGTTGATAAGCAGGCTTTCCAGCAAGGCGCAGGCTTCTTCCACAACATCCGTATAGTAGCCGCTCTGGGGCCGGTATGCAGCCGACTCCAGCCCGCCCATATCCCGAACGCCGGACGCGCCGCCATACCTTTCAACAAGGATGGCGTGCATACCCAGAATGTCGGCAACAGTCAGGTAATCCCGGCTCACTTTGCAAGCTCTTTATACAGGGCGTCGTGCTCAATCATGCTGACTTCAAGGGCGTCAAGCACGTGTCGCCGCGCCATGGGGCGTTTGCGATTCTCAATATAGGCGCGCACCGCATCTTCCAGCACGGCCTGAATCTGCCGTCCGTCCTCTTGCGCCACAGATTTAAGGCCTTCATAAAGATCGGGCTCCATCTGGCTGGCGAACTTGACCCGCTTTGCGGATGCCTGTGTCATGGCAATCTCCCTTTTTTTGAAGGCTACGAAGCCCATAGCTTTGCGTCAAGAAATTTCTTGATATCACCACAGCCCCAGGCAGCACTTGGCTATCTCTCACCAGCGGCGTTTGTCAGAAGCAGGATGATGGAACCAAAACTGCCGATTGCCGCTTAACATGGCGTACGAAATTGACGACCTATCTCGCTCCAGAGTTGATTTGCGTGGTCAAGGGCCGTATCCAGCATGGCCTGATTGAAACCATAGGGGCCGAACGTCGTTACCTCCTTCAGCGAAAGACAGAGCAGCCAGGCTTCCAGGCTCACTTCTCCAGCTTGTTTGGGCAACTGAAGGCCAAGCTGAGCATGGCAGAGTTGAGGAAAGGTCAGTTTGTCGTACAGAAGCGTACCGTCCCCGTCCGCAGGCTGAAGGCAGGCTTGCCCCAGGCTTGGGCCAGCAAGCCGATCTGCCCGTGCAGTTGCAGCAAGTGGGAATCGTGCGGACTGTCGGGTAGCTTGTCCGTACTTTTTACTTCCAGAATTCGTATGGCGTTGACGGGCGCACCCCAGGCCAGCACGAAGTCCAGGTGGGCCTTGATGGGTACGCCCTGATGCTGCCAGTTAATTTCAAGCTGGGGCAAAACATGCAGACCCAGCGACTCCAGCGCCTGCCCCACACCGGATTCAAACCAATGGCCCCGTTGCAGGATCAGCAGGCGCTCCAGGCTGTCAGCGGTGGGCACACTCCCAGTGCTGGCCGATGTCGCTCATACCCACATATGTGGACCTGTCACCCAGATGGGCGGTAGTGGTTTGTTGGGAGACAGCCTGAAGCCCTTGACGAATTAATGCCCGCAAACCTTCCGTGCGGTCGGTGTTTATCATGATTGCATCCCAATAAATATCCCCCGGCCTAGCCGGGGGTTTTTCATATGCGCCTGTAAGGCTCTCTTACCAGATGCGCTCTAGATGTAGAGTTTCTATAGGTTGTTCACCCTCCTAGCCTCGAAGCCGGAGGTTTCCTGCCAAGAGCCGTATGAAGACGCGAATAGTTGTAGTGATGCGTCCATATGGACAAGTTGGCTGTCCTTTTCCATGAGTGGGTGTACGTTTCGGCGTATGCCCACTCGTTCAATGCCGTCCTGATGAAGCGTTCCGCCTTACCATTGGTCTGTGGTCGGTAAGGCCGGGTGCGCTTGTGCTTTATGCCAAGCTCGCGGCAGGCATCGCGGAACTTCCAAGACTTGTAGCAAGCGCCATTGTCCGTAAGCACACGCTCCACTCTGATGCCGTGCGAGGCATA
>NZ_JBAIYW010000553.1:0-3066 GCF_036763055.1 Desulfovibrio sp. 1214_IL3152
GCCGATGACGGCGCCCATGCCGCCTTCAGCGCACACAGTGACACTACTGCACATGAGGACATTCCTGGCCCGGACGCCCCCGCACCGGGGAACTTCAGCGGAGAAACGGACGAGCCGACGCAGCCGCTCTTCGCTTTCCTGAGCGACCACAGCGCGGACACGTCCCCAGACATGCTCACAGATATGTCCCATGAGAGCGGGGACGACACCCTGCACAGCGGCTATCTCAGCAACGATGCCGGCGACAGCGGCGCTCTTGCCGATCTTCATGCCTCCATCACTCTGGCCTATGGCGATGAAAGCTTTGACGCCCTGTTTGCGGCAACCACCGCGCAGGCTGCCGAAGATGGCAAGACCGACCTCTTCGAAGGAACCGACCTGAACACTGTGGCGCTGACCGACATGAATGCGGCCCTTGGTCAGAATCCCCTTGCCGAGGCGGCCCACGATGCTCCTGCCGCAACGGTGGAAGGCATGGTCATTGCCACGAGCGAAGTCAGCAGTGCGCCCAGCGTTATGGATTCCTGCCAGGAGAATACCGACAACGCCGCAAGGGAAATCGCAAGCAGCTAGAGCAGTTTACGCAGATCCGTCCGTTTGGGAATGCACATCCGCAAAACGGCTAGGCTTCACCAAGGCGCGTAACAGCACAAAAACCAGCGCAGCTTCATCCGCAAGCCCTCGGGCAACGGATGAAGCTGCGCCTGCCTTTTGGCGGTGGCGGCCTGTTCACACAGTCGCCAGAGCAGTTTCAAAGTAAAATGCGCAAAAGCGTGAAGGCGTTCCTTCAGGCATCAACCGGCACAAAAACCGTGCGCTCAGCGCCGGAAGCGCTCTGCCAGAGCTTTGCCGGAAACGCGCTTCCCGGTTTTCATGTCAAAGGCCCTGCAGCAGCCGGGGGAAACCTCGTCAATAAGCATGGGCGCACCCTTTTCATCAAGGGCCCATTCAATTTTAATATCCCAGAGATCCAGATCCCGAGCCGCAAACATGCCGTGTATGGCCTGCATGGCCCTTGTGTTGCTGTCCAGAAGGGCGCTCATGGTCCTGGCCTCCACAACGCCCAGGGCCACAAGGGCGGAAGGAACAACAAGCGGATCGCCGGCAGCGTCGTCCTTGAGGGTTATCTCAAACACAGGCTCGGCAAAACGCATGCCGTCATGTACGCCCGGAACCATGCCGTAACGGCGCAAAAAACTTCCTGTGCATACCCAGCGGGCGATCCACTCAATGCCGGGGTTGAACATGGTTCCCCTGCGCACGTCCATTGACAGTGAGGGCAGGTCGTAGGCGATCATGTGCGTGGAGACGCCATTTTTTTCAGCCAGTTCTTCAAAGATGGCCGAGGCCATGAGCAGGCAGGCCTCTCCTTGACCGGGTTCGGTGTTTTCCGCCACCGTGTTTCCGCCGGGATCGATTTCTCCGGCAGCATTTTTTGTCACCCGGTCTGAAAAAATCAAACGCAAGCCGTCTTCGCCGTTGTCATACACGTCTTTGGTTTTGCCGCGGTACACCAGGTTCATGCTCTACTCTCCATTTTTATCGCACGGTTTTATACAAGTTCGCAGGCGTGCATACGTTGGCGCTCTCCCCTGCCCCATGCGCGAAAGTGATGCTGCCCAATTACAAATTTTTCTGCAAGTTCTTCTTGAATGCGGCAGAACATGACGCGGTGAAACGGAACAGACGCCCCTACCTGCCCGTTTGACAGGCCGGGTCTGCGGGCGGGACGGGCAGAAAGGCAGCGGGCAGGTCGGGCAACCGGCAACAGAACGCGCCTTTGCGCACGCCCCTGCGGCCGCAGCAACGAAAGAACGCGCGCCGACATTGCCGACGCACGTTCTTTCAGGCCCTGCAAAGCTGAAAACATGTCTTTTCAGCGCAGGCATATGGCACGTACCTGCATATTATTGCAAAGCCTGCCCTATGGACTGATGGTAGCCGTTCATGCGTTGCCGCTCAAGCCGGGACCGCTGAAGATCCTGGCGCAGGGCATCGCGCGCCCTGATGGCAAGCCCTGTCAGGTGCTCCTGCACACGGGCCAGTTCCACAAGATGCCCCCGATACTCATCAGCATGGCTGCTTTCAAGCACATACCAGGCCATGCTGGTGACCTCGTTGCGTTTTTCCGCAAGAGCCATAGCCCTGTCATACGCGCCGTCTTCAAGAGCGATCATTTCCTGCCGGGCGAGATCAAGGGCCTGGTCCAGCAAGCTGAGTCCCTGAGCCATAAAAACTCCTTACGCCCTACTGGGCAACACGCTTGACAATCTGCTGGTGCAGCAGCTCGCTGACTTCACGCCATTCGGCGCAGATGGGCAAAAATTCGTATTCCAGCAGGTCGGAAAGCAGAATCCAGTCTTCGTTTTCCAGACCATCGCTCATTTCGGAAATCAGGTTAGAGAGCTTTTCGGTCTTTTCGGCAAAAGACGCGGACTCGCCCTCGTCATAACGCCCACGCAGGTCGCCGAGCATGTTCATGAAGTCCCGGGTAACGTCCAGCAGGTCCTGAAGCAGCTCAAGGGCATCGGTGTCCGAGGCTTCACGGAACAGACGGGCAACCTGACGGGCGCCGTGTTCCATCATCAGGGTGACCTTGCCCATTTCGCCTGCTATGTCCACAGCCAGTTCGCTGTTGGGTACAGAACGCACCTCAAGACGCGAAATGGAGTCGCAGGTGATGTCTTCTGCCTGATGCGGGTAAATCTCTGAAAAGGCTTCATCGTTTACCAGAACATCGGTGATCACGCGCCCTTCCATTTCCTCGTCACGCATGATGCTGGTCAGGGCCTGCTCAAGGTTTTCAAACGCGGATATGCTTTTGAAGCTTTGATTGCCATCAACGATTATCATAGTGTTCCTCCTGTCCCTACGGGGAAGAATTTGCCGCCATAAGGCTGCATCGGTTATAGCAAACTGCATGCCATTTTATTTATATACTGTCTTTCCACCGCTCTAGCGTCGAGCGTAAACACTGTATCAACTGCGTCAGGTCTGCCATGCTCCCGCCCCGCTGCTGCCGCAGCTCACGCCAGAAGCCGCCCAGGGCGGCAAGAGCCGGGGCAG
>NZ_JBAIYW010000075.1:0-3059 GCF_036763055.1 Desulfovibrio sp. 1214_IL3152
GTCCGGCCCCCGTGGCGCAACCCGCCGCACGACCCGCCGCCTCACAGGCAAAGGGGACTGCTCCCGCGACCGAAGGACACAAAAGCTCTTCCACCATCCGGGTTGACCACGAACGGCTTGATCACCTCATGAACCTCATTGGTGAACTGATCATCAACCGCAACCGCTATACGCTCATTGCCCGTTCGCTTGAAGACAGCAGCGACAACATAGATATTTCGCATGTGGCGCAAAGCCTTTCCGAAACGACCTACGCCATGGCGCGCATTTCTGACGACCTGCAAGATACCATCATGAAAGTGCGCATGGTTCCTGTTTCTTCGGTGTTCTCCCGCTTTCCCCGTCTGGTGCGCGACCTTTCCCGCAAAAGCGGCAAAGAGGTGGACCTGGTCATGGAAGGAGAAGAAACCGAACTGGACAAGAGCGTGGTAGAGGTCATAGGCGACCCTCTTGTCCACCTCATACGCAACTCCGTTGACCACGGCATCGAGTCGGAAGACGTGCGCCTTGCCGCTGGAAAACCTGCCAAGGGCAAAGTGACCTTACGGGCTTTCCACAAGGGCAATTCCGTTGCCATTGAAATCGAAGACGACGGCAAGGGCATTGATCCGGCAAAAATGCGCGAAACTGCCATCCGTAAGGGCGTCATAACTCCCGAAGAGGCCGCCCAGCTGGATGACCGCGAATCTGTGGAACTGATTTTTGCACCCGGTTTTTCCTCTGCCGACCAGATTACCGACATTTCGGGTCGTGGTGTGGGCATGGACGTGGTTCGCACCAACATCAAAAATCTCAAAGGCAGCGTCAGCACCTATTCTGAAGTGGGCAAAGGCACGCGCTTTACCCTGAGCCTGCCTCTGACGCTCGCCATCATTGATGCGCTTATGGTTAATGTTTCCGGCCAGATGTACGCCATCCCCCTGGATGCCGTCTCGGAAACCACCAAGATTGAAGCCCACCGCCTCACCGACGTGAAGGGCCGTAAGGCCGTCACCTTGCGGGGCGAGGTTCTCGGCGTGGTGGAAATGGCCGAAATGCTCGGCCTGCCCCGCACAGATCCCCTGCCGGACGTGCTCTCGGTGGTGGTCATACACGATAACGACCGCCGTCTGGGCCTTGTGGTGGACCGCCTGCTTGAACGCCAGGAAATAGTCATCAAGCCCCTCGGCGCCTATCTTGGCGACCTGAAGGGCATCTCTGGCGCCACCATTATGGGCGACGGCTCTGTGATCCTGATTCTTGATCCGCATGAAATCTACCTGATGGCAACTTCAAAGGCCGCATCAATGGTTCCTGCGGGTGAAGGCAAGCAGGCCGCCATGTCAGCGGGCAGAATCTGATCTTTTGACGTACGTCAGCCCGCCAGGCATAATGCGGGTTGACGCCCGTTTTGTTTTGAGAAAAAATCTTGCCTTTTGATACGGCATCAGCTATAGGACTTCTTCGCGCGGTTACGCCCTCTTACACGCTGTACATCTTCCGGCGCTGGGCTTTATTTTTGCCGCATGTGAAGTGAACTGTTTTTTTGCATATACGGAGGATAGTATGAGCAAGGAATGCATTTTCTGCGGCAAAAAGCCCCAGGTTGGCAACCTCGTCAGCCATTCCAATATCAAGACCAAGCGTCGTTTTAACCCCAACCTCCAGCGTGTGCGTCACCAGTTTGCGGACGGCAGTGTGCGGACTCTTACCGTGTGCACCCGTTGCCTGCGCTCTGGCGTTGTGATCAAGCCCCTGGTGCGTAAGCAGGGTTAATCGCAGCCGTTTTGTGCTCAAGGCCCCGCAGTGTCTCTGTTGGGGCCTTTTTTGCTATATGCACCATACCAACCGCAGCAGTCTGCCCGCCACCGGCGGGCGCTGGCTTATCCGCAAAAGGCCCAACAGCCTGCCACGGTACTGGCGCAATATCAGCCGGGCGGGCGGGGCTGACAACTATACGCGTTTTCGCGACAGCCTCCTGGTGCTCAATGCCTGCAATATTCCGCACAGAACTCTTTCCCTGTCCGGCAGGGAACATATCTATGTTCCCCCGCTGCTGGAAAATATCGCCCTGTCAGAACTGACCGAATTTTCCGCCGAAAGCCGCAAAAAAATCCCCGCTCCCACGCCCCTGCGCGTACACCGTCACAGCTTCTTGGCCGCGCTTCTTTTACTGCCCCTGCTCGTCTGGCATGGCTGGCGCGTTGGCTGGTGGCCGTCACCATCTTTTCTGCCCCCGCCGGAGATATGGGCGTCTGCCGGCATGCTGGATAATGTGCTGGTGCGCGTTTACGACCAGTACTACCGCCTGGGTACAGCGCTGACCCTGCATGTGAGCCTGACCCACGTGTGGGGCAACGTAATCTTTGGCGCGCTCTTTCTTTCCCTGCTTGCCAGGCTTACAGGCATAGGCAGGGCGCTCTGGCTCACGGTGGCTGGCGGAATAGCCGGCAATGCCCTTACTGTGCTTCTGCGCCCGCGCGCTGTCACCAGTATGGGCTTTTCCACTGCCCTCTTCGCCGCTGTAGGCGCGCTGGCAGGTTATATGGCAATGTACTCCGGCCAGCGGCGCAAGGCCGTTTTACCCGTGGCTGCGGGCATTGCCATCTTGGCAATGCTTGGTACTGAAGGCGAAAATACTGATTATGCCGCCCATATTGCAGGACTGTGCGGCGGTCTTGCCCTGGGCGGCTGGGAAGCGTGGCGAACGCAAAAAAACTGGCCCGCGCTGCCTCAGGCGCTGGCAGGCACGCTGGCTGCGGCGCTGCTTGTTGGCGCATGGTATTGGGCTTTCATGGTCTTGCCCGTTTAGAGCAATTCAACTTTTAAATTGCTCTGACGGCTGCGCGAGCAGACGTTCGCTACGGAGGCGTAAGCGCAGTTTATCTGCGCGGTTAAACGCCGAAGTGAGCGTGCCTTAAATTTTGAGAATATATATTCTCAAAGTTAATCTGCTCTAGCTGTAGAGTGATGGGATGGTCCCGCCCGCATAAATTGGCTACCCTAGGGTATGGAAAACCTCAGAAAGGGAACCATCCCATGAAGATCATTACTACCATCGGCATTGATTTGGCAAAGAA
>NZ_JBAIYW010000494.1:0-3050 GCF_036763055.1 Desulfovibrio sp. 1214_IL3152
GAGAAAAGTGTATTATGGTGACTCATGTCCAAAATCTCCTTGTGTGGCAAAGTTTTTCGCAAACTCTTTATACCACATCGCATTGAGATTTTGGACTTTTTTCTTAACCCTTAGCCGGACAGCAATGGTTTGTTATAACACATCGAAATGTTCAACGCGGCTCATGAAAGTATCATGACAACACCCGCAACGTGTTTTTCAGGCGGCTTGACGAGGGCTTTCCGTTGCCGCAAAACAAAAAAATCGCCGCTGGCGTTTGACTGTGTGATCCGCGCGACTGCTCCGACGGAAAATTGCGCACAGCAAAAACGCACGCGGATGCAGAAGAACGTTGCTTTACGGTAGCTGGCAGGCGCAAACCGACACTGGCCCAGAAGACAGAAACATCATCGTAACGGAGAGAATATGAATTATTCCGATATACTTATCCCTGTTGACGGTTCTGAAGACGCGAAAGCCGCCTGCCGTGTTGCGGCCCAGTTGACGGCAGCCATTCCTGGCAGGGAAACGCTCCACCTTCTGCATTGCGTTGCGCCTATTCCCAGCCTGATCGGAGGCGACCAGCGTGAAAAACTCAAGCAGGAACACGAACAAGATGCTGAGGCCCTTTTTGAAAGCATCCGTTCCGAGTTGAACGGAGCGGATTGCAATATAAAAACCTACGTCCGGTATGGTGAGATTGCGGAATGCATCGTCGATGCAGCCACAGAGCTTGGCTGCACCATAATAATCATGGGTACGCGAGGGGTCAGCGAAATCAAGAGCATCGTCCTCGGCAGCGTGAGCCACAATGTTCTGCGGCATGCTCCCATTCCGGTACTGCTGGTAAACAAGAACAATTCTGCACGGTAATGTGACAGGCCAGGGCAGACCGCCGGAAGTTAGCCGCTTGAGGTCGCTGCCGGCTGCCCACTGGCCGCCCACCGCATTCCGCCAGAACACTGAAAAGGGTACATTGTTTTTGACTGTTGCTTACGGATATTTGCAGTATCCGGCAGGCTGAAGCCCATCCGTTTTGGGCAATCAGGCTGAATGGCAGCATAAGGCATGACGCATTCTTAGACTTCTGGAGTAACTATGCTGAGACACCTAACCTCCTTTGCCGCGCTTTCCGTACTGCTCCTTCTTCCTGCGACAGCTTTTGCCGCTCAGGGACACCCCACGATTCCCGGTGCGGAGCTGTCCGTATACTGGGCGGTTCCCTTTGCGTGCATGCTGCTTTCCATCGCCGTGATGCCCCTGTTCGCACCACATTTCTGGGAACACAACTTTGGCAAGATATCCATATTCTGGGCGCTGGCCTTTCTTGTCCCCTGTGCGCTCACGTTTGGCTTTTCCGTAGCCGTGTATGAATTTTTGCATATTATCTTGCTGGACTACGTGCCTTTTATCATTCTGCTTTTTGCCCTCTTTACCGTGGCTGGCGGCGTACGCCTGAAAGGCTCGCTTACCGGCACACCATTGGTAAACACGGGCCTTCTGGCCGTGGGTACCGTGCTCGCAAGCTGGATGGGAACCACCGGAGCAGCCATGCTGCTCATTCGCCCGCTTTTGCGTGCCAATGAACACCGCCGGCATAAAACCCACAGCGTGGTTTTTTTCATTTTTCTTGTTGCCAACATCGGCGGTTCCCTTACCCCTCTGGGCGATCCTCCGCTGTTTCTGGGCTTCCTGAAGGGCGTGAGCTTCTTCTGGACCACGACCAACCTGTTCTTTAAAACCCTGCTGCTTTCGGTAGCCCTGTTGCTGATCTATGTGGCTCTTGATTCCTGGCTTTACGCCAAGGAAGGCAAGCCGGTTCCGCCCAGCACCAAGGATTCCACCGAAAAACTGGGCCTTGACGGCAAAATCAACCTTCTCTTCCTGCTTGGCGTGGTGCTGGCGGTGCTGGCTTCCGGCCTTTGGCCCCTGGGAACGGTAGTGGAACTGTACGGCGTTCCCATCGAAGGGCAGAACCTGCTGCGCGACGTGCTGCTGCTTTGCATCGCCGGGCTTTCCCTGCGCTTTACCGAACAGAACTGCCGCAAGCTCAACGGTTTTTCCTGGGCGCCCATTGAAGAGGTGGCCAAGCTTTTCCTCGGCATCTTCATCAGCATGATTCCTGCCATCGCCATTCTGAAGGCCGGAACGGACGGCGCGCTTTCAGGGCTTATCCAGCTTGTGTCCCATGACGGACAACCCAACAACGCCATGTACTTCTGGCTTACCGGCCTGCTGTCGAGCTTTCTGGACAATGCGCCCACCTACGTGGTGTTCTTTAATACCGCCGGTGGCGACGCCGCACACCTCATGTATGATATTCCGGCGACGCTGGCAGCCATATCCGCTGGCGCCGTCTTTATGGGAGCCAACACTTACATCGGCAACGCGCCCAACTTTATGGTCCGGGCCATCGCAGAAAACCAGGGCGTGCGCATGCCCAGCTTTTTCGGCTACATGGCCTGGTCTGTGGGCATACTGTTTCCCCTGTTCCTCTTGCTGACCTGGGTGTTCTTTTAGAGCAGGTCAACTTTGAAAATGTGCATTCTCAAAGTTGACTTCAACGCTTAACCGCGCAAGTAAACAGCTCTGCTGTCTTCGCGGCAGTCGTTGGCGAGCCTGCGAGCCTTACGAATGGCCACAGTGGTTGTGTGGAAACAAAGCGCTCGTTACACATGGTGTCTGCAAGCGTAGTTTCCCGCGTTACAACTCCTGAAGCATCCGTAACTTCCTTTGTCGTAACGGCTGAAGCTGCGCTTGCACCTTTGCGGCGGGCGACTGCTCACGCAGCCGCCAGAACAATTTCATTGCATGCCAATGATTTTCAGGAAAATCCTTGCAGAGCAGTTAACTCATTTCATCCGTAAACTGCTCTAAAAAACTGATCAGATGCAGCCCGGCGAGGCCTTGCCCCAGGCAAGCCGCAACCGGGTCATAAAGAACGAAAGGAACCCCCCGGCCTAGCCGGGGGTTCTTCATATGCGCCTGTAAGGCTTTCTTACCAGCCGCGCCCTAACAGGCGCACGGGCGATCTGACATTTGCATTTCTGTTACTTGCGGCCCGTAAACGG
>NZ_JBAIYW010000282.1:0-3049 GCF_036763055.1 Desulfovibrio sp. 1214_IL3152
TCACGGCCAGCACGTCGGGCCTGAAGGAGGCCAGTTCGGCCTGGGCTTCGGCTCCCTTGAGGCTGGCGGGCTGGCATACGGGAATGCCCAGTTCCAGAGCAAGTTTTTTCACGGCGGACATGGCAAGCTTTTGGCCGCGCCCCGCCGGACGGTCAGGCTGCGTGTATACAGCGACAATATGGGCGCGCGGCCAGGCCGCCAGCCTTTTCAGACTGGCGGCCGCAAAGCCGGGAGTACCCATAAACACTATACGGCAGTCTTTTTCTTGAGCCATTTTTTAACCTTGCTGTCATACAGGCTGCGCCGCAGGCGGCTCACCTTGTCAATAAACAGTATGCCGTCGAGATGATCGTATTCGTGCTGCATGACAATGGCGGCAAAGTCTTCCAGATCTTCTTCAATGACATTGCCGTCAAGATCAGTGGCGCTCAAGTGCGCCTTGCTCATGCGCTTTACGTCCGCACGGTAGTTCATCGGCACGGAAAGGCAGCCTTCCTGCTCGCTGACGATCTCCTCACCGGAGAGCGTCAGCACCGGATTGATGAGCACCCGGGGGTTGCGCTCATCTTTCTGGGCAGAAGGGTCCATAACCAGCATGCGTATATTGCGCCCCACCTGAGGCGCGGCAAGTCCCACGCCCGGGGCCTCATACATGGTTTCGAGCATGTCCGCTGCAAGCTGGCGGATTTCATCCGTCACTTCCGCAACAGGCTCGCACACCTCTTTGAGGCGCGGATCAGGATAGGTAACAATATCAAGAATCATAGCTGCTTCCTTGTGCTCAAAGCCTGACGGCCGGTGGGCGTTGCCTATTCCGCCTTTTCAGCCGTTGCGGGCTTGTCGGTCTTGCCTTTTTCACCGGGCTGCTCACGCAGGCGCAGGCCAAGCTCCCGCAACTGCTTGGCTGCCACGGGCGAAGGCGCGTCCGTCATGAGGCAGGTGGCTTTTTGCGTTTTGGGGAAGGCGATAACGTCGCGAATACTGTTGGCCCCTGACAGCAACATGATAAGACGGTCAAGACCGAAGGCAAGGCCGCCGTGCGGCGGCGCGCCGTGCTCCAGCGCCTGAATAAGGAAGCCGAACTGGCTTTCGGCCTGCTCGGGGGTAAAGCCAAGGGCCTCGAACATACGGCGCTGCACTTCGCCGGAATGGATACGGATGGAGCCGCCGCCCACCTCGCTGCCGTTGAGCACCATGTCATAGGCGCGGGCGCGGGCGCGGGCGGGGTCGCTGGTCATGATGTCCATATGACCGGGAGCCGGTGAGGTAAAGGGATGGTGGCAGGCCACATAGCGCTTTTCTTCCTCATCGTACTCATACAGCGGGAAGTCGGTAACCCAGAGGAAGTTAAAGGTATTTTCAGGTATCAGGTGCATATGGTTAGCCAGATGCACGCGCAGGTTGCCCAGCGCCGCATTGACCATGCCCGGCTCTCCCGCCTGGAAAAAGACGATATCTCCCACCTGAAGATCCAGCGCCGCGGCAATGCCCTTGCGTTCTTCATCGGAAAGGAACTTGGCAATGGGCGACTGCCATTCGTCGGCCTTGATCTTGATCCAGGCCAGCCCCTGCGCGCCGTATATTTTCACAAATTCGGTAAAGGCGTCTATTTCCTTGCGGGTCATGCTTTCGCCGCCGGGAACCCTCATGCCCTTGACCAGAGGGGCCGTGGCAAACAGCTTGAAGCCAGAACCGCGCACAATTTCGGTAATGTCCACAAGCTCCAGACCGAAACGGGTATCGGGCTTGTCCACGCCGTAGCGGGCCATGGCTTCGTCCCAGGGCATGCGCGGGAACGGCAGGCAAAGCTCCTTGCCCATGACGTCCTTGAACACGCGGGCCATAAGCCTTTCAGCCATGCTCATGACAGTTTCTTCGTCCGCAAAGCTCATTTCAATGTCCACCTGGGTGAACTCGGGCTGGCGGTCGGCGCGCAAGTCTTCGTCGCGGAAGCAGCGCACTATCTGGAAATAGCGGTCCATGCCCGCCACCATGAGCAGTTGCTTGAACAGCTGCGGCGACTGCGGCAGGGCATAAAATTCGCCGGCATTGAGACGGCTGGGAACCAGAAAATCGCGCGCGCCTTCGGGCGTGGACTTGGTGAGCACCGGGGTTTCCACTTCCACAAAGCCGTCCTCATCCAGGTGGCGGCGTATGCACTGGGCCACCTTGTGGCGCAGGCGCAGGTTGTCCTGCATGCGGGGACGACGCAGGTCAAGGTAGCGCCAGGCAAGGCGCAGGTTCTCGCCCGCATCACAACGGTTTTCAATGGCAAAGGGCGGGGTTTTGGAAGTATTGAGCAGCTTCCATTCCGTAACCACTACCTCGATTTCGCCGGTGATCATGTTGGGGTTCACCATGCCTTCGGGGCGCGGGCGCACCACGCCCTTGATGGCAAGCACGTACTCCGAACGCAGAATGTGCGCGTTCTTGTGTGCTTCCGGGGCGGCATCGGGGCTGAAGACCACCTGGGTAAGACCCGAACGGTCGCGCAGGTCCACAAAGATAAGACCGCCGTGGTCGCGCCGGTACTGCACCCAGCCCATGAGGCAGACTTCCTGCCCGTTGTTGGCAAGGGTCAGCTCACCGCAGGTCTGGCTGCGATGCCAGTCCCCAAGGCCGGTGATGTACTTCTGGTGTTCCTGCTGCACGTCCTGGCCCTGCGCGGCTGCCTGGGCCGTCTGCTCTGCCATCTGGCTTTCTTCAGTCATGTTAGTTGGTTCCCGTTTGCAAAATGTGTAGTGCCTGGGCTTGCGGCACAGTGGCCTGTTCTCCGCTTTCCAGATTTTTTACAACCACAGTGTTCTGGGCCGCTTCGTCCGGTCCCATGATGAGGCAATAACGCGCGCCGGACTTGCCGGCCTGACGCATAAGGCTTTTAAAGCCCGCCTCGCTGAAATTCATTTCGCCCCGCAGGCCCGCAGCGCGCAACGTTTGCGTCAGCGCATAGCCCTGCGCCCTGCTTTGCGCATCCATACCCACAAGATAGAAGTCCGCCGGAACAGCGTCCCCGGCTCCCATCATGAGGGCCAGGCGCTCCATGCCGGCG
>NZ_JBAIYW010000172.1:0-3042 GCF_036763055.1 Desulfovibrio sp. 1214_IL3152
TGGGCTGCACCGGCCCTGTGGTGAAACTGGCTTCGGCCCGTCTGGAGGCCGCGCGCAACATACTGGCGGACGCCGGTTACCTTTGATCCTCCGGCAGGCGGGTCGCCCTGGGCCGGAGCCGTCCGGCACAGGCCCCGGCCCGCCTTTACCCATAAAGTTTCAATCAGCCGCAAGCAAAGCGAGGTGCATGATGATTATTGTCGACAAGGAAAACTTTGAAGCCGAAGTGCAGCAGAGCGCCATGCCCTGCGTGGTGGACCTGTGGGGCCCGCAGTGCGGTCCCTGCCTGGCCCTTATGCCCGCTGTGGAAGAGCTGGCCGCAGCCTATGAAGGCAAGGTCAAGTTCTGCAAGCTCAATGTGGCGGAAAACCGCCGCCTGGTCATCAGCCTGCGCGTCATGGCCGTGCCCACCATCCTGTTTTACAAGGGTGGCGAGTGCGTGGCCCGCCTGAATGGCGATGCCGTGTCCATTGAGTCCATCAAGGCCGAGACGGACAAGCTGCTGTAACAGTTTCGCGTCAGGGCGGGCCGCTACGGCCTGCCCGGCGCCTGGATGGGGATGACGGGCCGCCGCATTGGCCCGTATTGACACAACGCCCATAATCTCAAGGAGTATGTAATGGGTAAGCTAACAGGCAAGAAGCTTCTGCTGCTTGGTGAAAGGGACGGCGTACCCGGCCCGGCCATGGCGGATGTCTTTGCGAATTCGGGCGCGGAAATATTGTTTTCCGCCACCGAATGCTTTGTCTGAACGGCCGCAGGGGCCATGGATCTGGAAAATCAGCAGCGCGTCAAGGACGCGGCTGAGAAGTTTGGTGGCGAGAACGTTGTGGTGATTCTCGGCTCTTCCGACCCTGAAGGGGCGGAAATATATGCCGAAACCGTCACCATGGGCGACCCCACCTTCGCCGGACCCTTGGCCGGAGTCCCGTTGGGACTCTGCGTGTATCACATTCTTGAACCGGAAATTAAGGACGAAGCCGATCCCGCCAAGTGGGAAGAGCAGATCAGCATGATGGAAATGGTCCTTAACGTGGACGCGCTGGTGGCGTCCGTAAGCAAGATGCGTGAAGCCAACAGCAAGTTTAGCCTTTAGAGCAGACTAACTTTGAGAATGTATTTTCTCAAAGTTTAAGACACGCTCGCTTCGATGCTTAACCGCGCAAGTAAATAGCTCGCTGTCTTCGCGGCAGGCGTTGGCGAGCCTGCGAGCCTTACGAATGGCGACAGTGGTTGTGTGGAAACAAAGCGCTCGTTACACATGGTGTCTGCAAGCGTAGTTTCCCGCGTTACAACTCCTGAAGCATCCGTAACTTCCTTTGTCGTAACGGCTGAAGCTGCGCTTGCATCTTTGCGGCGGGCGGCTGCCGCCGGACACAGGGACGGTTCGGAATGAAAACGCATGAAAACAGGACTCCGCCTGCCGGGAAACCGAGGGCGGAGTCCTTCGTTTGTGCTATAATCGGCCAGAAAAAATGGAAATTGCAGGTATAAAGGTGTAGCGGACAGGAGTGTTTCATAAGTGATATTTATAACAATTATGGTAAATTATCTCTTTGATTGCGCCCTATAGCTTGCATAAATTTTGCCGATATGTTTCCGTGGGAGATCAGATAATTCGCGAAGCTTCACGGCCGAGACATGCCGCCGTATGACTTTCTTTGACCACTGCAGTAATGCAGAGAATATATAATTGCATGCAGGAAAGAACTGTTCAACTCTCAGCCAAGCAGTGTTACTATGAATTCATTTTCTTTGCGCGGAAAGTTTATTTTGACGATCACCATAGGTGCTGTGGCCCTTGCCGCCATGTTCGCCTTTTCTCTTGACGCCGTATCCACCCTTGACCGCTCGTTTTTACAGATGCGGAATGTGGATGTGGTGGGCAAGATCACCAGCCTTGAAATCGGGAAGGACATCAACTATGTGAGCCGCCTTACCCGTGATGCCATGCTGGGCGGCAACATTGAAAAAGATATCAAACAGCAGGGTGAAATAGCCAAGCGCAACGAAGAGCGCTTTCAGCAGCTTGCCGCCATGCCTTTCAGCAAAGAGGAAAAAAAGATTATTGATGAGGCCCGCACGGCCGCCATCAACTTTATCGCCAATGGCCGCGATGTGCTTTTGCCGCTACAGTCTGTTCCCGCTGACCAACGCTACATGGCCTATAAAGAATACGCCAAGATGGTCACCCCCTACGCCATGGCCTACCGCGATCAGGGCGGCCTGTTTGACAAGGCCATGAACTCCCGTTTTGACGCCGCCATGCAGCAGATGCAGGAACAGCTTGACCACAGCCGCACCACCATGTGGATAATCCTGGCTGTTTCCATGCTGGCTATTTACGGCGTGGGCTTTGCCTCCACCAGCCGCGACCTTGATGTCATGCGTGAGTGCATTGCCTTTGCCGGCGAGCTGGGGTCTGACGGCCTTACACGCAGGCTCGACATGAGCAAACGGTCTTCCATCACTCCCCTGGTCAGGGCTTTGAACGCCACGGCGGACAATCTGGACAACTTCAGGGCCGAAACGCGCAAGGCCGCAGCCGAGGCGCAAAAAGAGCGCGATGAGGCCCATGGCTTCATGCTTCAGGCCCAGGCCGCCAAGGAAGAAGCCGAAAAGGCCAAGGTTGAGGGCATGCTGTATGCCGCAAACCGGCTTGAAACCGTGGTGCAGACGCTCAACGCCACCACGGACAATCTTTCCAGCCTTATTCACAACGCCAATGACGGGACCACACGCCAGGCCGACCGCATGCGCGAAACAGCTTCGGCCATGGAGCAGATGAACGCCTCCATGCTTGAGGTGGCCCAAAGCTCTTCCCACGCGGCAGGCACGGCCGATCAGGCCAGGGGCAAGGCGCAGGACGGCTCGACCTCGGTTACGGCGCTGCTTGACAATATCCGCGAGGTGCAGCAGCAGGCCGGAGAAATGAAAGACGGCATGGCCGGTCTTGGGGTTCAGGCCGAGGCCATCGGCAAGGTGCTGAACGTCATTGCCGACATTGCCGATCAGACCAACCTGCTGGCCCTTAACGCGGCC
>NZ_JBAIYW010000297.1:0-3020 GCF_036763055.1 Desulfovibrio sp. 1214_IL3152
TCGGACGGCTGCGTGAGCAGACGTTCGCTACGGAGGCGTAAGCGCAGTTTATCTGCGCGGTTAAACGCCGAAGTGAGCGTGCCTTAAACTTTGAGAATGTATATTCTCAAAGTTAATCTGCTCTAATGACGCATGTGCAGGGTAAGGGCTGCGCGCGGCGTTCCAGTAGGCAATGGCGGGTGTTTCTGACGCGAACCGTCAGTTGTTGTGCGCGGGCGCGGGGATTTGCGTTGTTCTCAGAACCTGGGGCAAGCACAGCTTGGCAGACGGCAGTGTGCCGGTCAAAGGTTTGCCGGAAGTGCCAGGGCGGCTGGAGCGACAGCAGAGCCGGGGGCTGCGCTGTCTTGTCCAGGGGCATCAGGCGAAAGCAGGTTTTCCGGCACTTCGCCAGGGCCGGGAACGGTAAGCGTTTCGGGATTGATGCTGTACCAGGCAAACCACATGGAATAGCCTCCGAAATATTCGGGCATGGCGGCCCCTTTCATATTGCCTTCCAGGGCTTTTCCGGTGGCCGGGTCCCATATGCTCCGTGTTTTCAAATCCATCAGTTTGCCGTAGCGGCTCACAAACAGAAAAGGCTCGGCCCATATCTGCCGGTTGAACACGCGCACTACATCCAGATGTGGATCATGAGCGGCCAGCAGGGCATGCGGGCCCACGAAAAAATTTACTGTCCCTTTTTTCTTCACATAGGCCACATCAAGGGCCAGCAGATAATTTTCATACTCCAGGCAAAGCATGTGGGTCTTGCGCGGGAAACGTCTGTCCAGGCGTTCCACAGGGTAGATGAGCCTGTCGTTGTCATAGTAGGTATCTTTGCGCTGGTAGCTACCGTAAGGGTCGCGCCCGTAGGGGCGATTTCCCGCGGGTTTTGCCATGACCGATGCCTGGGGAAAAACGCTGCGCGCAGCCCCCCAGGATGTCCAGAAGACAGGAATGGTCGGCAGCCCTCTGCCCATAAGGGGGCCTTCAAAGGCCATGCCTGTTTCCTGAAGCCAGAGGCTGCCGGAATTTCTGTCAATAAGCACACTGTTGCCGTCATAAAGGCGGCCTTCTACGTCAAAAATAAGATTGAGGCCACCCATGGAGGCATTGTAGGCCATGAGTGTGCCGGTGGTGGGGCAGTAGGTGATGGTGTAGGCCACGTCATCAATGAGTTCGTTGACAACCTGATGCCAGACCATATAGCGCTGCAGGTAGATGCGAGGGCCACCGGGCAGCATGACCACGAAAACGACTTCGTCGGCGCTGGTATTGAGGTCAGCGTCCAGAGTGCGGTCATAGCGTGGCCTGTACAGCGATGGAATGGCCCCGTAACTGACGCCCGTTTCCACCAGCTTGCCTGAAATTGCCGCCAGATCCTCCATACTCCTGGGCCGGGCCTGACTTTCGGCAGGGAGCAGCAGAGCGCACAGGGGGAGCAGCATCAAAGCCATAAGAGCAAACATGCCCGCACGGCGCACAGCGCAGCGCCCCGCTTTTCGCATCGGGCCGCAGACGTTTGCATGCAGGCCGCCTGCGTTACTGGCGCGGCTGTCTGCCGTGGCCTTTCGTCTGGTGTTCGGCAGGGGGGACATGGTCTGCTGGCATGGAGTCAATGCTTGTCTTTCTCCTTGCGGTGAGAAGGCAGGTAGTCGCTGAAGATATAGTCGCGCAGGGCCTGGGGCCAGGGGCGTGGTTTTTTGCCCAGAAAGGTTCCCAGCTTGCTGTTGTCCAGCACGGAAAATTCCGGCCTTCGCGCTTTTTGCGGCCATTGGGCCGAATCAATGGGCATGACCCGGCAGGAAGTGGCCGCGAGGTTGATGGATTCGCAGGCCAGTTCGCACCAACTGGCCTGGCCGCTGTTGACGGCGTGCCAGAGTCCTGTGGCGCTTTTTTCGGCCAGTGCGGCGCTCCATTGCGCCAGATCCATACTGTATGTGGGGGAGCCGATCTGGTCGTGAACCACGTTGATGGTATCTCGTCTTTCACAGGCTGCCACGATGGTGTCCACAAAATTTTTGCGGCCGGGGCCGAAAAGCCATGCCGTGCGCAGCACACAGGAGCGCTCGGGCAATTCGCGCAACACGGCCTGCTCGCCCTCTAGTTTGGTGCTGCCGTAGACCGACAGAGGGTGCGGCTCGTCTTCTTCTGTCAGGGGCGTTTCGCCTTGCCCCTGAAAAACAAAGTCAGTGCTGTAGTGAACCAGATGCCCGCTGCCGAGGGTTTTGAGGATATGCGCCAGCGCATCGGGCAATGCACGGTTTGCCTCGCAAGCTCCGTCGGGATCGTCCTCGGCTGCGTCAACGGCTGTAAAACCAACCGCGTTAAAAACCACATCCGCGTCTGCCTTGCGCAAGCGCGACTGCAAAAAATCAAAATCCATCACATTACCGTCCTGCCTGCCCAGGGTCGCCACTTGCCAGCCTTTTGCCGTAAGCACACGAACAAGGGCCTGCCCCAGCAGACCGGTTGCGCCTCCCAGAATCAGCGCCTTTGCCATCTGAACCTCCCGGGACGGCACACGCCTCCCCAAAGAAGCGTACGTCCCATAATGCTGGCACTGTATCGTTGTGAGCCATGCTGGTCAATACAGAGGCCGCCTTTCCACATCTGGAGACTGCCTTCTTGCCACCATGCTGCAAGTAACGTACAAATCAGCCGTATGAGACGAGCAATATTATTGGTGGCTTTTGGCGCAAGCAGCCCCCAGGGGCAGAACGCCCTCAAGGGTTTTGATGCGCTTGTGCGTCAGCGTTACCCAGGGGTGCCGGTGCGCTGGGCGTATACTTCGCTGCTGTTGCGGGAGCGTCTGGCCCGGGCCAGACAAAAAAGCGACTCTGTCCGCAAGGCTTTGCGGCGTCTCAGCCTGGAACGCTTTACCCATGTGGCGGTACAGCCTCTTCAAACCATATCCGGTCGCGAGCACGGTGAAGTGTGCGCGGCTGTGGACGAAGTGGCGGCCCAGAGTGGTCTGCGCTGTGATGTCGGCGCTCCCATGCTGGCATCTGCCGATGACCTGAAAGCTGCGGCCCGCGCCT
>NZ_JBAIYW010000451.1:0-3003 GCF_036763055.1 Desulfovibrio sp. 1214_IL3152
TGCGCGAACCAAGGGGGGTTACTTCGTCCACGGCAACACGCAGCAGCAGGTCAGACCCCTTGGCCGAGTCTGCGGGTACAAGTTCCCGTTCACTTTGCAGATAGGCTGTAAGCATTGACTGAAGGTCGGCATTGAATGTGGCGCTGCCGCCGCTCACGTCCACAAAGACGCTTTGCCCGGGGCTTGCCTTGATGACGGGCAAGGGGCCGGGCTTGGCTTCGGCCTGGTTGGAACGCGGATCAGCGGGAGAACCGGGCGGAAAATCCGAAGTTTCCGGAGTGTCCGGGCCGGCGTTATGACGCGATGAGCAACCAGCAGCCAGCAGGCACAGCATGGTCAGGCAGATTGCTGCCGCAAAACGGTATGGTATTGGACATATGCGCATATATCCCTCATTTTGACTGGAAATTACTATGATGCTACCGCAAATGGCACGGCCCTGTCCAGTTGGGCATGTCGTGCTGTCATGCTTGTGGAAGTGACGTTTCATCTGCCCAATAATCCAATATATTTTTCTTCTGCGCCCGTCAGTCTGCCATGCGTTGCCCAGGGCTTTTTTTGCTCTCGCAGATCTTGGGCAGCAGCCCCGGCTTCGTGACCCGCACTTGACGCCTTTGGGTTTTATCGTATCTTGCCGTTACATAAAGGGCGCGCAGGAAAGTTTTTGGCGCAGCCGGAAAGCCAGTTGAGGGCAGCATGGGCAAACAGTTGATAATAGTGGAATCACCGGCCAAGGTTAAGACCATCAAGAAATTTCTTGGACCGGCATATATGGTGCAGGCCAGTGTGGGCCATGTGCGCGATTTGCCCGCCAAGACGCTTGGCGTGGATGAAGAACATGACTTCGCGCCCCATTATGAAGTTATAGAAAACAAAAAAAATGTGGTCAGCGACCTGCGCGCGGCCGCATCCAAGGCCGAGACAGTATATCTGGCCCCTGACCCCGACCGCGAAGGCGAGGCCATTGCCTGGCATGTGGCCGAGCTTATCCGCGATAAGGCAAAGGATATCAAGCGCATCCAGTTCAACGAAATTACGGCCAAGGCTGTCAAGGAAGCGTTGGCGCACCCGCGTGAACTCAACGCCGATCTTTTTGACGCCCAGCAGGCCCGTCGCATTCTGGACCGGCTGGTGGGCTACAAGATTTCACCCCTGCTGTGGAAAACCATCAAGCGTGGCATATCCGCAGGCCGGGTGCAGTCCGTGGCTCTGCGCCTTATTGTGGAGCGCGAGGAAGAGCGCGAGGTTTTCAAACCTGAAGAATACTGGCTGTTCAAGGCCCTGCTCTCGGGCGAGGTTCCGCCTCCATTTAAGGCCGATCTGGTCAAGGTCAACGGCAAAAAGGCCGTTATCGGCAATGCCCGGGAGGCGCAGGCCCTTGAGGACGCCCTCAGGGGACAGCCCTTTGTGGTGGAAAACGTGGAGCAGAAGGAGCGCGAGCGCGCCCCGCAGCCGCCCTTCATTACCTCCACGTTGCAGCAGGCGGCCAACCAGCGCCTTTCCTATTCGGCCAAGCGCACCATGAATATTGCCCAGCGCCTCTACGAAGGCGTGGAACTGGGAGATCGCGGTCTTACCGCCCTCATCACCTATATGCGTACGGACTCCACGCGCATTGCCGACGAGGCCCGGGACGCGGCCAAGAAATTTATTGCTGAACACTTCGGCAAGGACTATCTGCCCAAGCGCGCCCGCGTGTACAAGACCAAAGGCAGCGCGCAGGACGCCCACGAAGCCGTACGGCCCGTGGACGTGTCCATCACGCCCGATGAGGTCAAGCAGCATCTGCCCCCTGACCAGTATAATCTTTACCGGCTTATCTGGTCGCGTTTTGTGGCTTCGCAGATGGCCGGAGCGCGCTTTCACGACACCACGGTCACCATTGCCTGCGCCCACAGCCAGTGGCGCGCCAAGGGCGAGCGCCTGCTTTTCCCCGGCTTTATGGCGGCCCTGCCCCGCGCCGGAGAGGATGCCGATTCCGAACTGCCGCCCGTAGAGGTGGGGCAGACCCTCAAGCTGGAAAAGATGGACAAGGAGCAAAAGTTCACCCAACCCCCGCCACGCTACAGCGAAGCCAGCCTTGTGCGCGAGCTTGAAGAGCGCGGCATCGGGCGTCCCTCCACCTATGCGGCCATTATTTCCACCTTGCAGGACAGGGAGTATGTGAGCCTGACCGAAAGGCACTTTGTGCCTACCGACCTCGGCCGTGTGGTCTGCGGCCAACTCACCGAGCATTTTTCGCGCCTGATGGACGTGGGCTTTACAGCCCAGATGGAAGAAGGGCTGGACAAGGTGGCCGAAGGCAAGGAGCACTGGGTGGAGCTTTTGCGCGCCTTTGCCGAGGACTTCAATCCTACCCTCATGGCCGCCGCCAAAAACATGCAGAGCGTCAAGGGCGGCATTCCTGCCGATCTTGCCTGCCCGGAATGCGGCAAACCGCTCATGATCAAGTTCGGCAAGGCTGGCGCGTTTTTGGCCTGTTCCGGCTATCCCGATTGCAACTTCACCAGCAATTTCTCGCGCAACGAGGAGGGCAAGGTGGAGGCCGTGGCCGCCGAGAAACCCCAGTATGAAAAGGTGGGGCAGTGTCCCAAGTGCGGACGTGACCTTGTGATCAAGAAAGCCCGCACGGGCAGCAGCTTTATCGCCTGCACGGGCTACCCCGAGTGCAAGCATGCGGCCCCGCTGTCCACGGGCGTGCCCTGCCCGCGCTGCGAGAAGGGCCAACTGGTGGAAAAAAGCACCAAGCGCGGCAAGATATTTTACTCCTGCGACCCGTACCCGCAGTGCGACCTCGCCCTGTGGGACAGGCCCGTGCCCGGCCCCTGTCCGCGTTGCGGCTCCCCGTATCTGGTGGAAAAAAAGAGCCGCGACGGCCTGAAGGTCATTTGCCCCGTCAAGGGCTGCGGCTACGTGAAGGAGGAAGGTCATGAACAGGAATGACGAACCTGGCGACACGCCCGGCATGGGCAGCACTGTGGAAACCGGCTCCACCGAGGCGGA
>NZ_JBAIYW010000223.1:0-2995 GCF_036763055.1 Desulfovibrio sp. 1214_IL3152
GGAAACTTCAGGGGTGGTCCGGGGGGAGTGCAGAGGGGGCCTCGGAGGGGCAAAGCCCCTAACAGGCCCCCTCTGCCGCCCGCCGCGCAGGCGGCCCAAATGAAAATAAGCCAAAAACTTCAAATGGCAGCGGCCTGCATTTTGACCGTGCAGCCATACAGAATGCGTATTTCAATGTGCTGCGGCATTCGGCGTGCATTCGCTGTGTTCACAACGATACGCCTTGGCGCTCACGCGTCTGCCGCTCACTTCGCAGGCGGCAGAGCGGTCAGAAAAATATCTGCCGCGTCAGGCGTTGATGCCAAGATCGGCAAGCATCTGATCAAGCCAGACGATCATGCGATCGCGCAGTTCCGGCTCGGCATAGTGCACACATTCGCACCGCATGCGTCCTTTGGCCCGAACCAGAAGTTCCATCCGCAAAGAATCTTCTTCAAGTTCCAGTCCGAAAACGTGCGGGCCGCAGCTTTCGGTGTGCTCTTTTTGCAGACCGGAAAGCAGTTCTGCGGGTGCGGGCAGCCAATACAGACCCTCAAGACCGGCTTCAAGCTCCATTTCTTTGAGTCTGGCGGCTATTTTTGCCGTGTCCTCGGGCGTGAGGTCGTCGATGCCATACCAGCGCATCAGTTTTCCTCCGAGTAAATACAGCCTGTTTTATCCAGGTTGAAAATGCGGCGCATGATGCTTATGCGGGGGCCGTTGCCTTCCTGAGACATGCCGCCATGCTTGAGAAACATGATGGGGTCGTGGTTGAGCTTGCGCACCAGTGCGCCGGCCATGGCTTCAAGGGCCTCCCGCGTATTGTCGTCCACGGGGCCAAGGCGCTTGAGGGTTTTTGCCAGTTCCTCTTCCGCGGCGCGCTGGCCTTTTTTGATAAGGTCCACAATGGTGGGCTGCATGTCCAGAGCAGCCAGCCAGCGCGAAAACTGCACCACTTCTTCGTTGACGATCTCTGCCGCCTTGGCCGCCTCATCGCGCCGGGTGGCGAGGTTTTCTTCGACAACTTCCTTGAGGTCATCAATGTCGTACAGATAGACGTTGTCCAGACCGTTGACATCTGGATCAATGTCGCGTGGGACCGCAATATCAATAAAAAACATGGGCCTGTTTTTACGGGCCTTGAGGGCTGCGCGGATGTCGCGGGCGCGGATAATGGGTTCCTGCGAGCCGGTGGAAGTGATGATGATGTCCACATCCAGCAGATGGCGCGACATGTCTTCAAAGGGAATGGCGTGTCCGTTAAACTGCTTTGCCAGTTCCTCTCCGCGCACAAGGGTGCGGTTGGCCACAAGAATTTCGTTAATTCCGGCCTGAAGGAGGTGCATGGCGGCCAGTTCGGCCATTTCGCCCGCTCCCACAAGCATGGCCTTGTGTTCGCGCATGTCGCCGAAAATGCGTTTTGCCAGTTCCACGGCGGCATAGCTGATGGAAACCGCGCTGGAAGCCACGGCGGTTTCGGTGCGCACCCTTTTTGCCACCGAAAAAGCCTTGTGCAGCAGCCTGTTGAGAATGACACCCGTGGCCCGGCTTTTTACGGCCTTGCGGTAGGCGGTTTTCAACTGGCCGAGAATCTGGGGTTCGCCCAGCACCATTGAATCCAGGCTTGACGCCACGGAAAACAGATGCCGCACTGCCTCAAGGTTTTTATGCACATAGACGTAGGGCCTGAGATCCTCAACGTCGCTTTCCCTTGCTCCAGCCCAGTTGCGCAGCACCTGCTCCGCCACTTCGCCGGTTCCTGCCGCCAGGATTTCCACGCGGTTGCAGGTGGAGAGTATAATACTCTCGCTAACCGCGCCCGTACATGGCAGAGCCCAGTGTTCTTCATCGCAATGATTGGCAAGGGCGAAGCGTTCGCGCACATCCACTCCGGCGGTGCGGTGATTCAGGCCCACAAGAAAGATATCACAGTCCATAGTTCATGCCCAAGTCAGCGCCGGGTGAATGCGTGGTGCGTCTCCATAAAGGTATTCACCACAATGATTGAAAAAAGACACAAAATAAAAATAAAAACCGCCAGTCGTGCCGGTTTGCGGCCTCTCCACCCCTTGGTGATCCTGTTGTTGAACAGTACGGAAAACAGCATCCAGATGACGATGCTGATAACTTCCTTGGGATCGCCCGTAACGGTAGCGCCAAATACGGGCTTTGCCCATACAAGGCCGGAAATTATGCCCAGAGTATACAGAGGGTAGGCCACAACCGTAGTGAAGGCGTTGATTTTGTCAAGCATGGTGAGGGCGGGCATGTCCTGCCAAAAGCCCTTCATATACTGCTTGCTCTTGATGCGCGCTTCCAGAAAAAGAAAAAGTGCTCCGGCCGCGAAGGCCAGGGCCAGCAGGGCCAGGCTCAGAAAAAGCGTGCCGATGTGCAGGGCGTAAAAAGGCGCCTTGAGCGAAGGCGGAACCTGGACAACCGCTTCAAGATACGGGGCCGACATGGCAAAAAGCATAAGGCCAAGCGGTGAGGCGAAAATAAGCGGAGACTCCTGCCGGAGTTTGCCCCAGGCCACCAGTCCGCACAAAACCACAAACCAGGCCATGAGCTGCAGGTATGCCCCAAGGCTCAGCCCGCCGGGCAGGGCCTTGTGAAAGCCCGTAGCCAGAGAGATGGTCTGAAAAATAAAACCCGCGCCCGCCAGCCAGCAGCCAAGCTTTCGCCAGAAAGGGCTGCGCGCCACCATGCCGACTATGCCGGACACGCTTGCAAGGCCGTACAGCAGCAGCGTGACACCGGTGGAAAATTCAGGGGAGATCATAAAGTAACTCCGCTATATGAGCGTGCAATTCCGTCGGCAATTCCGCCAACAGCCACTGGCGGCAGTTTTCCATTTCCTTTTCCTCCAGCCATTGCTGCAGGGGAGAGGCCGCCAGTTTTCGGAACAACTCGGTATTCTGCCCTGTCTTGCCGCCCAAAGCAAGAACAAGCGGCCGCAGACGACCCATCAGACAGGCCATGCGTGCGCGGGGGGCCAGCCAGCAGGCCAGTTCGCCTT
>NZ_JBAIYW010000133.1:0-2967 GCF_036763055.1 Desulfovibrio sp. 1214_IL3152
CGCAGGCGCGCGCGCCGGAAAGGCGCAGGGCAATCTACCGCCGGCTAAGCGCCGGAGCGCATCTGGCGGCGCTGAAACTGCACAGGGTTTCAGCCTGTCTGCTCCGGAAATGCGGGATAGGGACAGCCGAAATTGCGGATGTCCACAGTGCAAACATACATGTTCCGGCGGTACTTGCAAATATGCGGGCGGAGCAGGACCAGCCGGGCCGTATTGCGTGCCGCTGCGGCTGGGCGTATACTGGAGGTTGGTACGTAACCTCAACCCTGCGGCGGCATGCCGTTTGATATGACCGTACACGAAATACGCGCGCTCCTGGCTGCGGACAAAGCCACGGTAGGCACATGGCTGCAGTTGCCTTCTGCCGATGTGGCCGAGCTTATGGCTCGCGCGGGCTATGACTGGGTGGCTGTGGATATGGAACACGGCTCCTTTGGCCGCACCGGGCTGCCGGACATTTTCCGGGCCATCGAATGCGGCGGGGCTGCGCCTTTTGCGCGCTTGCCCGAAGCCGGGAAAACCCAGATCAAGTCCGCGCTGGAAGCGGGCGCTCAGGGGCTGATTTTTCCCATGATTGAAAGTCGCGAACAGCTGGACCGTGCCATTGACTGGGCCGTTTATCCCGGCCAGGACCATTGGCGTTCCGCCGGAGAAACCGCCGGTGAATACAGGGGGGTTGGTTTTTGCCGGGCCAATGTGTTTGGCAAATGCTTTGAGGAGTATCGAAGCTCCCTCGCGCCCGAAATATTTCTTGTGGCGCAGATAGAGCATATCCGCGCTGTGGAAAACCTGGACGCCATCCTGTCGCATCCGCGGCTGGACGCCATCATGGTCGGCCCGTACGATCTTTCCGGCTCAATGGGGCTTACGGGACAGTTTGACCACAAGGACTTCAAGGCTGCCATGGATCGCATCGCGGCCGCCTGCGCCCGCCACAAGGCCCGCATGGGACTGCACATTGTGCAGCCCGATCCGGCCGAGCTCAAACGGCAGATCGCGGCAGGCAGCCGTTTTATTGCCTATGGCATAGATTCCGTCTTTCTCTGGCATGCATCTGAGCGGCCGGATCAGGGAGAACAACTGTGAAAATAACCGTTTTTGGCGGATCCGGCTTTCTGGGTTCGCATATTTGCGACAAACTTTCCGATGCCGGGCATGCGGTCACCATTGTGGACCTGCATCCCTCACCCTGGCTGCGGCCTGACCAGACCATGCTCACGGGCAATATTCTTGAGGAAGAAACCGTGCGCAGGGCAGTGGAAGGCGCAGACATGGTGTTCAACTATGCGGGCATAGCCGACATCGGCGAAGCCAATAACCGCCCGGTGGACACCGCGCGCATCAACGTGCTCGGCAATGTCATGATTCTCGAAGCCTGCCGCCATGCAGGGGTAAAGCGCTACGTCTTTGCCAGCTCCCTGTATGTATACGGCAAGTCGGGCGGTTTTTACCGCTGCAGCAAGCAGGCGTGCGAACTGTATATTGAAAACTATCAGGCCATGCACAATCTGCCCTACACCATACTGCGCTATGGCTCGCTTTACGGCCCCCGGTCGGACAGGCGCAACGCCATCAACCGCTTTGTGTACGAGGCGCTTGCCACGGGCGGCATCACGTATTACGGCGCACCCACGGCCCTGCGCGAATACGTGCACGTGGACGACGCCAGCGCCGCCACCCTGGCCGTGCTGGCCCCGGAATTTGAAAACCAGAATATCATCATTTCCGGCAACCAGCCCATGCGGGTCGGGGATCTTTTCAAGATGATCGGCGAAATGCTGGGCAAAGAGCTGGTCATCAACTACCAGAACGACCCCAACAGCGGCCACTATCAGGTCACGCCTTATGCCTTCATGCCCAAGGTGGGCCGCAAACTGGTGCCGCCGCTCACCGTGGACCTCGGTCAGGGCATCCTGCGGGTTATGGAAGAAGAGCACAAGGAAATGCACCCGGAACTGGAGTCCGAGGGCGGATACCTTGTGGCTACGGACGACTAGGCGCAGCCAGCACACGGTCTTTTGTCCGTACAGGGTTTTTCGTGCAGCATTGCCGTTCAACGGGCATGCTGAAAATATCTCTGAAAATTTGAGGCCATAAGGAGCCGCTACATGAACATTATTGCCATCATTCCCGCGCGTATGGGGTCCAGCCGCTATCCCGGCAAGCCGCTTGCCCTCATCCATAACGTACCCATGGTGGGCCACGTGGCCTTTCGCACGGGCATGAGCAAAACGCTGTCTTCCACCTACGTGGCGACCTGCGATGAAATTATCGAAAATTATTGCAAAGATGCGGGCCTGCCCTGCGTCATGACCGGCGACCATCACGTGCGCTGCTCCACGCGCACGGCTGAGGCCCTGCTCAAGATTGAGGCCGCCGCCGGCAAAAAAGCCGACATCGTTGTGATGGTGCAGGGCGACGAGCCTATGGTGCGCCCCGAAATGATTGACGCCGCCGTGGCCCCCATGCTGGCCGACCCGTCCATCAACGTGACCAACCTCATGGCCGATATGGATACCCTTGAAGAATT
This sequence comes from Desulfovibrio sp. 1214_IL3152, assembly GCF_036763055.1. Classification (NCBI taxonomy): domain Bacteria; kingdom Pseudomonadati; phylum Thermodesulfobacteriota; class Desulfovibrionia; order Desulfovibrionales; family Desulfovibrionaceae; genus Desulfovibrio; species Desulfovibrio sp. 1214_IL3152. The sequence continues at coordinate 2,531 of NZ_JBAIYW010000133.1, forward strand.
TGAAGACCCCAACGAAGTCAAGGTGGTGGTGGACAGGTTCAACGATGCCCTCTATTTTTCGCGTGAGCCCATTCCTTCACGCAAAAAAGGCTCGGACAAGGTCCCCATGCGCAAACAGGTCTGCATCATTCCTTTCCGTCGCGACTACCTGCTGCGCTTCAATGAAATGGAAGAAAGCCCCCTGGAAATCTACGAATCCGTAGACATGATGCGCATCCTTGAATACGGGGAAAAGGTACGCATGGTTCCCACGGCCAGCCGCACCTGGAGCGTGGATACGCCCGAGGATCTTGTGCGCGTGTGCCGCCTCATGGAAGGCGACGACCTTATGAAGGAATACAGCAAGTAGTATGGCTGCGCTCGACAAACCGGGCATGACGCAGGAGAGCGGGGCGGCCGGACAGGCCGGCCCTGCCGCGTCCTCCGAAACGGGCGGC
>NZ_JBAIYW010000234.1:0-2957 GCF_036763055.1 Desulfovibrio sp. 1214_IL3152
GCAAGACAGCGCCGCCCCGGCAGCACCGTGACCGGCTGACGGCCGAGGTCCCGCGCATTTGCCTTGCCCCTCGCCCTTTGCTATAATCATGCGCTTGAAGATATCTTTACCCGGAGCATAAAATCATGGCCAGAAAACCGGCCCTCAGCCCTGAAGAAGCGCGCGCTGAAGCCCTGGGCACAGCCCTTGCCACCATTGAACGCAAATACGGCAAGGGCGCCGTCATGAAACTTTCTGACGATGCCCATGTGAATATACCTGTCATTCCCACCGGTTCCATCGGCCTTGACCTGGCCCTTGGCGTGGGGGGCATCCCGCGCGGGCGCATCTCTGAAATTTTTGGCCCCGAATCATCGGGCAAAACCACCCTTACACTGCATATCATTGCCGAATGCCAGCGCCTTGGCGGAACCTGCGCCTTTGTAGACGCGGAGCACGCCCTTGACGTGTCCTATGCCAGACGGCTGGGCGTCAATACGGATGAACTGCTCATCTCGCAGCCCGATTACGGCGAGCAGGCCCTGGACATTGCCGACATGCTGGTTCGCTCCGGCGCTGTTGACCTTGTGGTTGTGGACTCCGTGGCGGCCCTTATCCCCCAGGCCGAACTGGAAGGCGACATGGGCGAAACCCAGGTGGGCGGCCACGCCCGTCTCATGTCGCACGCCATGCGCCGCCTCACGGGCACAATCCACAAATCGCGCACCTCGGTCATCTTTATCAACCAGATACGCATGAAGATCGGCGTTACGGGCTACGGCAGCCCCGAAACCACCACGGGCGGCAACGCGCTCAAGTTCTACTCTTCCGTGCGTCTGGACATCCGCCGCATTCAGACCCTCAAGGACAAAGAAGAATCCTTCGGGTCGCGCACCAGGGTCAAAGTGGTGAAAAACAAGGTCGCGCCGCCCTTCCGCAGCGCCATTTTCGACATCCTGTACGGCCAGGGCATTTCACGCGCGGGCGAACTGCTTGACCTTGGCATTGAGGCCAAGATCATCGACCAGAGCGGTTCGTGGTTTGCCTTCGGTGCTGAAAAACTGGGCCAGGGCCGCGAAAAAGTGCGCGCCCTGCTGGACGAAAACATTGACCTGCGCAATCAGATCGAAGCCAAGGTTGTGGAATTTCTGGGCCTTCACCCCCGGGAGTTCACCCCCACAGTTGAAGATATTGCGGAAAGCCAAGACCCCGTTCTCGAAGACTGACGTTTTCCGGCAGGCCCGTTCGCCGCATGCTCATGGCAGCGGCCAACGGGCCTGTGCCGTGGACAGTTGCTTCAATGCCCCCAAAAGCCGCACGCCTGCAAGGCACGGCCCGTACCGCGCAGCCCTCATCAGGAGCCAGTATGCTCACCGCCAAAGAAATACGCCGTCGCTACCTCGATTTTTTTCACCGCCACCAGCACGAAATCGTCGCTTCCGGGCCGATCATTCCACCCAACGACCCTTCGCTGCTCTTTGCCAACTCCGGCATGGTGCAATTCAAAAAACTCTTTCTCGGCGAGGAAAAACGCTCCTACAGCCGCGCCACCACCTGCCAGAAATGCCTGCGCGTTTCCGGCAAGCACAACGACCTTGAAAACGTCGGCCGCACGGCGCGCCACCACACGTTTTTTGAAATGCTCGGCAACTTTGCCTTTGGCGACTATTTCAAGCGCGAAGCCATCACATGGGCGTGGGATTTCGTGACCAAAGAACTGGAACTGCCCAAAGAAAAACTGTGGGTTACGGTTTTTCGCGAAGACGATGAGGCCGCCGGGCTGTGGGCCGAAATCGCCGGGCTGCCCGCCGAACGCATCGTGCGCATGGGCGAAAAAGACAATTTCTGGACCATGGGCGACACCGGTCCCTGCGGGCCGTGCTCCGAAATCTATGTAGATCAGGGTGCGGACATGTCCTGCGGTCCGGACTGCGGCATCGGCAACTGTGACTGTGACCGCTTCCTTGAAATCTGGAACCTCGTGTTCACCCAGTTTGACCAGAGCGCCGACGGCACACGCACGCTGCTTGCCCGGCCCAACATCGATACGGGCATGGGCCTTGAGCGCATGGCTGCCGTGGCCCAGGGCAAGCGCTCCAATTTCGACTGCGATCTTTTTCAGGACATTATCCAGTATGCGGCCGGACTTGCGGGCGTGACCTACAGCTTCAGCGCTCCGGACACCAATGATGTGGACACGGCCCTGCGCGTCATTGCCGACCACAGCCGCGCGGCCGCCTTTCTTATTGCGGGCGGCGTACTGCCCTCCAACGAAAACCGGGGCTATGTGCTGCGCCGTCTTATCCGCCGCGCCCTGCGCTTCGCCACGCTCATGGGCGTGCACGAGCCTTTCATGCACAAGGTGGCCCGCAAGGTTACCGAGGTTATGGGCGATGCCTACCCCGAACTGGTGGAAAGCGCGGACTTCATCGACCGGGCCGTGCTTGAGGAAGAACAGCGCTTCTCCCTCACGCTCAAAAAAGGGCTGGACCTGCTGGAAGAAGAACTGGCCGCCCTCAAGGAGCGCGGCATTACGCTGATTCCCGGCGATTTCTGCTTCAAGCTTTACGACACTTACGGTTTTCCGCTGGACATCGTTACCGACGTGGCGGAAAAACGCGGCTTTCGCGCCGATGCCGAGGGCTTTGAAAAACACATGCAGGAGCAGCGCAAACGCGCCCGCGACCACCAGAAAAAAGGCGGCCTGCTGGGGCAGGGCGAAGACGGCCAAAGCCCCTTCAAATCCCTGGCGGACAACGGAGCCGAAAGCCGTTTCGTGGGCTATGAGGGCCTTACGGCCCAAAGCCCCATCACCATTCTGCTCAATGCCGCAGGCCAGCCCGTGGACGTGCTCGGTGAAGGCGAAAACGGCTATGCCGTGACCGAAACCACGCCTTTTTACGGCGAAGGCGGCGGTCAGGCGGGCGATACGGGCCTCATGAGCGCCACTGCGGGCGAGGCCAGGGTGCTCACAACCC
>NZ_JBAIYW010000230.1:0-2956 GCF_036763055.1 Desulfovibrio sp. 1214_IL3152
TGGCGGCGGCGCGTCCTTGCCGAAAAAATGCGGAAGGCGCTTGACATTTGCCGTGCAATAGGGCAAATATGCCTTTCTCTTTTTGGAGGTTGATATCATGTACGCGATTATCGAAACCGGCGGAAAACAGTACCGCGTTGAAGAAGGTTCCAAGATCGTTGTGGAAAAGCTCGCGGCGCAGGCCGGAAGCGAAATTTCCCTGGACAAGGTGCTGATGGTCGGCGGCGCCGAATGCAAAGTCGGCGCTCCCTATCTTGCCGGGGCCGCTGTTACGGCGGAAGTGGTGGATCACGGGCGCGGCCCCAAGATCAAAGTGTTCAAGCGCTGGCGCCGCAACGACTCGCGCAAGATGCGCGGTCATCGTCAGGACTTCACCACCATTCGCGTCAAGAGCATCAACGGCTAGAACCTTTTAAGGGTTCTGGCGGGCGTGAGGGCGAACGCCCGATGTCCGGATGTGCGGGTTCCATACGGAGCCGGTTTGTCCGGTTGAGCGAAAAATTTACTCGCCCAGGCTGAGCTTCAGGGTTCAGCGCACCAGGGAGGCTATTATGGCTCAAAAGAAAGCAGGCGGCTCTTCGCGTAACGGCCGCGACAGTGTAGGCCAGAGGCGCGGCGTTAAACGTTTCGGCGGCCAGCGTGTTCTTGCCGGCAATATTCTGGTGCGCCAGTTGGGCACCACTGTGCACCCCGGCGTCAACGTGGGCATGGGCAGGGATTTTACCCTGTTCGCCAAGATTGATGGCGTGGTGCGCTTTGAAAAGTATATCCGCAAGCGCCGCGTGCTTACGCGCGTGCATGTGGAGGCGGCCGCCAGCTAGCGCGGCCGCGTGGGATTTGTTTATAAGGGAAGGGGCCGCAAGGCTTCTTCCCTTTCGGTGTTTGTGCGTTGCAAAATACGCCGACGCGAACATGCCGGGGCGCATGCTTTGTGACGGGCCGTCGGGCCTTTGAGGCTTTTTGTTCGGGCATGCGTTTTGGGTCCTGTTTGCTGTGGTCCGGGTTGCCCTGTTGCGGTCAGCCCGGTTCCGATTGGGACAGGCGCGGGCTGCTCAGATTCTGCCCGCTGAGGTCCGGTGTTTGGTTCAGGATATGGTTCGGTTTATGGCAGATCGGCCGATCAGGCCAGGCGTGGGCTGCACCGGTGCTTGCAGCGTTTTTTGAAACTGCTTCGGTGGCTGCGCATGTAGGCGTCTGCTGCGGCTGTTGCCGGAGGCTGATTGCAGGTGGGAGCACTCGCATGTGCGCCGTAAAGTGCTGCGAAAGCGCTGCAAAACCACTGACAAGCGTATAGAGCGCGCTGGTGCACGTTGAGAATATATTTTCTCAAAGGCAGCATGCTTTTGTGCGCACATGCGGTGAACGCCATAGCGGTGAACGCCAGACCGGCTGCCGCACTCGCGGGATTTGTCCCGATGTGCGGATTTTTTCCTGCGCCGCAGAACTGCTGCGCGAGGCGTGTTTCTCCGCATGCGTGAAAGGGGCAGGCCTGTCGTGTGCAGGTAGAGTGCGGTGCTGCCCCACCGGGCATTTGGGGATGTTGACGCGCGGGGTGGGCGTTTGCCCCGGCCGCCGTGCGGGCAGGGCAAAAACAGCTTGAGAAACAAGCCCGTGAGCATCGGGCAGAGGATATTACATGAAATTTGTGGATGAAGCCAGAATTCAGGTGCGCGCCGGTAAAGGCGGACATGGCTGCCTGTCGTTCCGGCGTGAAAAATTTGTGCCTCGCGGCGGCCCGGACGGCGGCAACGGGGGCGATGGCGGCTCTGTGTACCTCAGGGCAGACAACCGTCTGCTTTCACTGTACGATTTTCGGCTCAAGCGTCTGTATGAGGCGCAGAACGGTCGCCCTGGCGAAGGCAGCCAGTGCGATGGCCGCAAGGGCGAGAATCTGGTTCTGAACCTGCCTGTGGGAACGCTGGTATACGCTGAAGGCCCGGAAGGCGAGGTGCTGGTGGCCGACCTGAGCGAGCCGGACACGGAAGTGCTGGTGGCGAGCGGCGGCCGGGGGGGCAAGGGAAATGAGCATTTCAAGTCTTCCACCATGCGCGCGCCGCGTTTTTCGCAGCCCGGCGAACCTGGTGAGGAGTTCAGTCTGCGGCTTGAGCTGAAAATTTTAGCGGATGCCGGTCTTATCGGCTTGCCCAACGCCGGAAAGTCCACTTTTATTTCGCAGGTTTCGGCCGCGCGGCCCAAGATTGCGGCCTATCCCTTCACCACGCTCACACCCAACCTGGGCGTGATGATTGATGAGGCAGACCCGGACAAGCGCATGGTTATCGCCGACATTCCGGGCCTTATTGAAGGGGCGCACGAGGGCCTTGGCCTTGGCCTGCGTTTTCTCAAGCATGTGGAGCGCACACGTTTTCTCGTGCACATTCTCAGCATCGAGGATGTGGGCGATGAAGACCCCTGGGCGGGCTTCACCCTGGTCAATGAGGAATTGCGCCGTTTCGACGAGGAACTGGGCGAACGCAAGCAGATCGAGGTGGTAAACAAGATCGACCTCGCAAGCCCTGAAAGGTTGGAAGCTCTGAAAGAGCGGGCCAGGGCTGACGGGCGTCAGGTCTACTTTATTTCGGCCCGTGATGGTCTGGGACTTGAGCCTCTTGTGCAGGAGCTTTGGCAGGTGTGCGAGAGCACCGCGCGCAATGAACCGATTGTGCGTCTGGAAGGCCCCACCGAGGTGGAAGAAGAGGAATTTCCCGAAATTGAAGTTATCTATACCCGCGAATAGCGGGTTGTGGAGCGGATATGAGCAGGCAGCGCCCACTTGGTACGGCGGCCGAAGCCGAACAGCCGGAGCAGTGCGACAAGTGTCATTCTGAAGAAGAGCGGTCTGAAACCTGGCAGCAGGAGCGCGCGCGCGTTCTGGCTCAGGCGAGGGTGATTGTGGTCAAGGTGGGCAGCGCCGTGCTGACGGACGCCACCGGCTTGAGCAGTCCCGTGCTTGCGG
>NZ_JBAIYW010000195.1:0-2941 GCF_036763055.1 Desulfovibrio sp. 1214_IL3152
TGAACGGCCTTCAAACCGATATCGCCAAAGGCGACGGTGGCGCCGCGGGTAGCCAGGCCGCGCAGGCGGCCCTTCTGCCATTTGCGGAATTTAACTTTTTTGGGCGCAAGCATTACTGATCAACCTCTTTGTCAAGGATTTCACCCTTGTATATCCACACCTTGACACCAATGATGCCGTAGGTGGTGCGCGCTTCGGCAAAGCCGTAGTCAATATCGGCGCGCAGGGTCTGCAAGGGCACCCGGCCATCGCGGTACCATTCGGTACGGGCGATTTCAGCGCCGGCCAGACGGCCGGAGCACGTCACCTTGATGCCTTCGCCGCCGAATTTGCGGGCCATGGACACGGTGCGCTTCATGGCGCGCCGGAAGGCCACACGGCGTTCCAGCTGCTGGGCCACGTTCTCGGCCACAAGCTGGGCGTCCACTTCAGGACGGCGGATTTCGTTCACTTCCAGAGAAAACTCGCGTCCGAACTTCTGACGCAGGTCATTGCGCAGCTTTTCAATTTCCACGCCCTTGCGCCCGATAACAATGCCGGGGCGAGCCGTGGACAGAATAAGCCGTACCTTGCCGCCGGCACGTTCAATCTCGATCTTGGAAAGCCCCGCATGAAAGAGAAGCTTTTTGACGAACGCGCGGATCTTGCTGTCTTCGTAGACAAAGGCAGGGTATTCCTTCTTGCTGAACCAGCGGGACTGCCAATTCTTGTTATACCCAAGCCGGAACCCGAACGGATGTACTTTCTGACCCATAGCCTATTCCTGCCCTTCTGCGAGTATAACGGTGATGTGGCTCGTGCGCTTGTTGATCTTGGTGGCCCGGCCCTGAGCACGGGGCATGAAGCGCTTCCAGGTGGGACCTTCGTTAACAACGACTTCCTTCACCACCATGGCGTCCACATCAACGCCGCCCAGCTGGGAGGCATTAGCCAGCGCGCTCTTGAGCACGCCGTAAAGAACCCCCGCGGGCTTGTTGGGCGTGAAGCGCAGAAGGTTCATAGCCTCCTCCACTCCAAGACCCTGCACGTTCTTGGCAACAAGACGGGTCTTGCGCGGCGAAACGCGCTGGAACTTCGCAATAGCTTTCGATTCCATATCGCTACCCTACTTCCTGCCGGCCTTGGCCTTTTTGTCGGCGGCATGCCCATGATAGGTACGGGTGGGCGAAAATTCGCCCAGCTTGTGACCCACCATGTTTTCGGTGACGAACACCGGCACGAACTTTTTGCCATTATGCACCGCAAAGGTCAGTCCCACCATTTCGGGCAGGATGGTCGAGCGGCGCGACCAGGTCTTAAGCACGCGGCGGTCACTGTTAGCCACAGCGGTGTCGACCTTTTTCATCAAATGACCGTCAACAAACGGCCCTTTTTTCAATGATCTCGGCATGAGCTACTCCTACTTCTGGCCGCGGCGTTTAACAATAAGCCTGGAAGAGGCCTTCTTTTTGTCGCGGGTCTTGTACCCCTTGGCAGGCATGCCCCAGGGCGACACAGGATGGCGGCCGCCGGAGCTTCTGCCTTCGCCACCGCCCAGGGGGTGGTCGATGGGGTTCATGGCTACGCCACGGACCTTGGGACGGCGACCGAGCCAGCGGTTACGGCCTGCCTTGCCCAGCCTGATGCTTTCATGATGCACGTTGCCCACCTGGCCTACAGTAGCCACGCAGGTAACCAGCACCTTGCGCACTTCACCCGAGGGCAGACGCAGAAGAGCATACTTGCCTTCCTTGGCTACCAGCTGGGCGTAGGTTCCGGCGGCGCGGCAGAGCTGGCCGCCCTTACCGGGGTACAGCTCGATGTTGTGGATGACCGTACCCACAGGAATGCGCTGCATGGGCAGGGCATTGCCGGGCATGATGTCCGCCACTTCGCCGTTGCGGTCGTTGACGCCGCTCATGACCACATCGCCCTGCTTCAGGCCCACGGGGGCCAGAATGTAGCGTTTTTCGCCGTCTGTGTAATGCAGGAGGGCGATACGGGCGGTACGGTTGGGATCGTACTCGATGTGCGCCACGCGGGCTTCAATGCCGGTCTTGTCGCGCTTGAAGTCGATAATACGGTACAGACGCTTTACGCCACCGCCACGACGGCGGCTGGTGATGCGGCCCAGGTTGTTACGGCCGGCCTTTTTGGTCAGGCCGACGGTGAGGGACTTCTCGGGGCGCGTCCGGGTGATTTCCTCAAAATCGGAAACCGTCTGGAAACGACGCCCAGCGGAAGTCGGTTTCAGCTTGCGGACAGCCATGCTTATACTCCCTCGAAGAACTCGATTTTATCGCCCTGGCGCAGCGTCACATACGCTTTTTTCCAGCCGGGCTTGCGGCCGACAACGCGGCCCTGGCGCTCCCTGTTCAGGGGCGCGCGGCGAACCACGTTAACCGCTTCCACTTTAACATCAAAAGCCTTTTCCACGGCCTGCTTGATTTCAAGCTTGTTGGCCTGGGTGTGAACCATAAAGGCTACCTGCTGCGCTTCGTCCTTGAGCATGGTCGTCTTTTCGGTCAGCAGGGGCTTGAGCAGAACAGAAGTGATTTCCATAACTACGCTCCCTTCTTCTCGAAGCGCGCCTGCACAGACTCCACAGCGCCTTCCAGCAGCACAAGCTGCTTGTGCTTCAGGATTTCAAGCACGCTCAGGCGGTCCACCGTGGTCAGGGTGAGGCCGGGGATGTTGCGGGCCGAACGGGTCAGTTCCGCATTTTCCTCGGGCGCCACAATGAGGGCCTTGGTAAGACCCAGGGTGTCGGCCACCTTGGCAAAATGTTTGGTTTTGGCTTCGGGCAGCACTATGCCCTTGACCACCATCAGGCTTTCAGCGGCCAGACGGCTCGAAAGGGCCATCCTGAGGGCCAGGCTGCGCACCTTGCTGTTCACCTTGAAGGTGTAGTCGCGCGGGCTGGGTCCGAAGGTGATGGCGCCGCCGCGCCAGATGGGCGAGC
>NZ_JBAIYW010000544.1:0-2935 GCF_036763055.1 Desulfovibrio sp. 1214_IL3152
CAGGGCCGCCGCAAGCATGGCGGGCAACAGGGTGAGGCTGGCGCCGAGCAGCAGGGCGCTCACAAGCATATTTATGAGCACAAAAAGTACCAGTGTGCCGGGTTTGCGCACCTTGAACAGCATGACCACCAGCAGGGTAGTGAAAACGAGGTTCTTCAGAAGAAGAGAAACCGGGTTCATTCCCCCGCCGGCCAGGGCTATCAGCAGGGTGGATATTTTGGCCGCAGCCGAAAACACCCCGATGACCACCAACTCGTGTGCGCTCCAATACCGCTTGACCGTGGATTTCATATTTGTCTCCTGGCCCGTCTCTTACATAAATTGAATTTGAATTTCAATATCAAAGAGACGGGCCGCCGGGCTTAAAATTCTACACTGACCTTGATATTGGCATGCACACCGGGTTCGTAAATGGATTCTCCCGTACCGAGTGCATATTTTTGGTTAAAGATGTTAAGCACTTCACCGACTATGGCGTATTGCTTGCTGTCGCCGAACTTCACGCCCATCATGGCGTTGGCCGTAGTCCAGGAACTGTTGGAATATACGGTGCGGGCAGAGCCGCTTTCCTGTTCGTTCTTGGTGGCAAAGCGGACGTAGGCATCGCCGATCACATCCAGGCTTTCGTTGACCGGGTAGAGCGCCCGCACGCCTGTACGGCCCGTCCATTCGGGCGTGCCGGTCTTCCAGGTCTTGTAATTGCCGTTGTCAAACTGGCGCTTCATCCAGGTCAGGTCGATATAGGGGGTGAAGCCGTAAGGCAGGTCATAGCTGCCGCTGAATTCCACACCGTGCGTTTTGGCCTGGCTGACGTTCTTGTAATAAAAGATATTGTTGCCGGTTTGCTGTGACGAAATGTAGTCTTCGGCCACAGTGTAAAATCCGGTGAGGTCAAGGTTGAGGCCAAAGGCGGAATAGCGTGCGCCCAGTTCCCAGGTATTGGACTTTTCAGGCGTAAGGTCGGGGTTGGGGTTTACCGTGCCGCCGCCCATGCTGGAGATGACGTATTTTTCCTGAAGATTGGGTACGCGGAAGCCCTGGCTGAAGCCCGCGCGCAGCGTAAGGTCGTCAATGCCCTGCCACATGAGGGACACGTTGAACACGGGGTGGGATTCCCAGTTGTCGCCTGTGGCGCCAGCGTCAATGTCGCCAAAGACGGGGTTGTAGGCCGGGGATGTTTTTTTACGCTGCCAGCCTTCGGCGGTTCCCATATGCGACTGCACCCAGGTCTGGCGCACACCGTAAGACAGGGTGAAGTCCCAGGGCAGTTTGCTTTCCATAAGGGCGTACAGGGCGTGGGTGTCCATGTATCCCTTATATTTGTAGTGCTTGTCGGTCAGGCTTGTCACCGTTACCATTGGGTTGGGCTTGATGACAGTCTTGGTGTCCGTGTCTGTGGTGGCATCAAGGCCGTCTCTGGTGAACTCGTAGCCGGCAATGAGGTAGTTGTTTTCGCCTATACTCCAGTCGGACTGAAGGCTTGCTCCCCACTGCTCGTTCTTGTTGTTGGCATAGTTGTCCATAAGCATGGACATGGGGGCTTCCGCCACTTCCACATGGTTGAGCATTTTTTTCTTGCTGTGCTGCCAGAAGGCGTCAAGGCGCAGGCGCGGCAGAAAAAAAGCCACATCTTTTGCCTCGGCGAATACCGCGGCCTTCTTGCGTTCCCAGGGCGAAATATCCACAAAAAAGTTGGGCGAGCTGGTGTCGCCGGACATTATTTCGCTGTAAAATTGCTCATACATGCCGCCTGCGGTAAAATTGGGGCTGAAATCATAGCTCAGAAAGGCCGAGCCGGACTGCTGCTTGAACTTGGAATGCTTGGCCTCGCCGTCGGGGGTGGACAGATTGTGCTGATAGGTGTTGGCCCCTGTTGCGCGGTACTTGAAGCCCTCATAGGCGCCAAACAGGGAGAGGCTTTCGGCAAAACCTCTGGTGGAGCCGTTGTAGCTTGTGGTTATCTGCCCCTGTATGGGCTTTTTTCCACCCTTTTTGGTGATGATGTTGACAACGCCGCCCAGCGCTTCAGAGCCATACAGCACCGAGGCTGGCCCCTTGATGACTTCGATGCGCTCGATCATGGCGGGGTCGATGAGCAGGGCTGTTCCGTCCATGGACTTGTTTTCAGCGATTTTTTGCCCGTCGATAAGAATGAGCACCCGGTTGGGACTTTCCCCACGGATGGAAATGCGCTTCAGGCCCTGTGCGCCGGAGTTGACGATCTGCACTCCGGGAATGTCCTGCAGCAGGCCGCCCACTGTGGCTGCGGGCGAGGTTTTGATTTCTTCCTCCGTCATGACGCTCACGGCCATGGGGACATCCAACAGCTCTTTTTCAACTCGCGACGCGGATACCCTGACAGTTTCGGTCTGCAGGGGTTCGGCATGGGCGGGCGCGCTCCAGAGCAATGCCCCGGCCAGACCCAGGGGCACGGCATGCCTGCGTAAGTTACGCAGCAAGATCATTGTTTTCCTCCAGCATGGTTTTAAGGTAGTTGAGCAGCAACTGCGAAAGGTTCACCTGCCAAAACTGCCCTGCCAGCGTAAGCGTTACCCATCCCTGATCTTGCGTGACCAGCCCCGCTCTCTGCCACTGGGCAAGCAGGGGAGACCATATTTTCGCAAGAGGCAGGCCAAAGCGTTGTTCAAGCGCGGGCAGGTTCAGACAGCCCTGCTCCATACCCTCGGCTACGGCCCGGAAGAGGAAGTAGCGCTGCGGCGCGGGTTGCAGCATAGCCAGGGCCTTGCGCCCGTCGGCCACCTGTTGCAGCCATGATTCGTAGTCCGGCGTATTGATATAGAAATTTCCGGCAAAGTTGCCGCCCGCGCCGGGGCCGAAGGCCAGGCAGTTGGCGGAACCCTTGACGTAGAGGTTGTACAGGTTGCGTTCTCTGGAGGTGCGCGCCCAGTGGCTGATGGACAGGCGGCGGTAGCGG
>NZ_JBAIYW010000554.1:0-2919 GCF_036763055.1 Desulfovibrio sp. 1214_IL3152
CCATGCCCAGGTGGGCGCTGCCTGGGCCGTGGCCGAAACAGGCAACTACGCTGTGGCCCAGGGCGTCATGATGCATGTCTGGTGGCCTTGGGAACTGCCCGCAGGGCGGGGCATCTGCGCGCTGCCGTTTTTTGTGATGTATGCCGACAAAAGAGTCAGACATGACGCTTGCGTCAGTCTGGAAGAAAGGTATGACGACCTGCTGGGCCGTTATGGGCACAGTGAGGCGGCGCGAGAAGGTATTTTCGCCGCCTTCCGCCAGGGAAAAAATATTGAAAGCGCTCTTTCGGAGCAACTGGGATGGACACTGTATGAAGATTCTTTTGATTGCGGGCGGCTGGTCTCCTGAACGGCAGGTATCATTGAACGGCGCACGGGCCATGGTTCCTGCCCTGGAAGCGCGTGGTCATGAAGTGACTTTTTTTGATCTGCTGGCCGATTTTGACGGCCTGTTGGCCGCCGCCGATCAGCATGATTTTGCCCTCATCAACCTGCACGGGGCTCCGGGCGAAGACGGGCTGGTGCAGGCCATGCTGGACCGGGTGGGCTGCCCCTACCAGGGGTCCGGCCCCGCAGGCTCTTTTCTGGCGCTCAACAAATGCGCTGCAAAGCAGGTTTTCCGCAGGGCCGGTCTGCCCACGGCGGATTGGGACTTTGTTCCCGCGCTGCCCGAAAAAGACTGGCAGCCCCGCCTGCCGTACCCTCTGTTTGTCAAAAGCAACACGGGCGGCTCGTCGCTGCGCCTTGGGCGCGCGGCCAACCGTGAGCAACTTGACCAGATCATGGGCCAGATATTTGCTGCGGGCGAAGAAGTCATTATGGAACCGGTCTTGCCGGGCCGTGAGGTGACGTGCGGCATTTTGGGCGAAGAACCCTTGCCTCCCATTCTTATCGAGCCGGTAGCAGGGGATTTTTTCAATTATGAAAGCAAGTACGAGCAGGACGGCGCGCGTGAGATATGCCCGGCCCCCATTGGTGACGAACTGACCGCGCGTGTGCAGGATCTGACCCTTGCCGCGCACAGGGCGCTCGGCCTCAGGGGCTACAGCAGGGCGGACTTTATTCTCGGGCCGGACGACAGCCTTACCCTGCTGGAGGTCAATACCCTGCCCGGCATGACCGCGACCAGCCTTGTGCCGCGTGAGGCCAGGACCATTGGTCTTGATTTCGGCCAGTTGCTTGAGCGCCTTATGGAGCTTGGGCTGGCCGACTGCGGAAAAAAGTCGCAATAACACAGCCCTGAAGGGCATTTGCAGGCCCGCACCTCCTCTCCATCCCGTCACGGAAAACATGGCGGGCCGGAGAGTTTTTTTGCAGGCACGCCACAGGCCGGAATCCGCTTTTCACGGATACCTTGCACCGTCAAAATGATGCGGATGTCCATCCGCACCTCGCGCGCATGACCATGCAAATGGCCTGCCCGCCCCCTGTTTTCGGCCCGCTCCGGCGCATGACAGCAAGGTTCACATTCAGCCATTCCGTTGCGCCCGGGGCGTAACAGTCTGCCACCCAACAACGACGGTCCCATGTCTGAGAAAAACAATTCGGCTGGTCATCTGGCGGCCCTGCTTTGCATCCTTGTCTGGGGAGCCACGTTCATTTCCACCAAGATACTGCTGCGCGATTTCAGTCCTGTTGAAATCCTTTTTTTCCGGTTCAGCCTGGGGTTTGCGGCCCTGTGGCTGGCCTGCCCCCGCGCCTTGTGGCTGAAGGATAAAAAACAGGAATGGCTTTTCGCAGGGGCGGGGCTTGCGGGCGTGACGCTCTATTTTTTGCTTGAAAATATTGCCCTTACCTACACGTTTGCCTCCAATGTGGGCGTTATTGTGGCTGTTTCGCCGTTTTTCACGGCCTTGCTGTCGTTCTGGCTGCTGGCTGCCGAAAAGCCGGGGTTGAATTTCTTTCTGGGCTTTGCGGCGGCCATTCTGGGCATAGGGCTGATCAGCTTCAGCGGGAGCACCGGTCTGCAGCTTAACCCCCTGGGCGACCTGCTGGCGGTGCTGGCCGGGCTTGCGTGGTCGTTTTATTCCATCCTGACGCGCAAGATTCTGGCCTTTGGCTATAACAGTCTTCAGGTGACGCGGCGCTGCTTTTTTTACGGGCTGCTTTTCATGCTTCCTTGTCTGCCCTTCATGAGCTTTCACTGGGGGCTGGAGCGTTTTGCCAAGGCCGTGAACTGGGGAAATATGGCTTTTCTTGGGCTTGGAGCCTCGGCCTTGTGCTTTGTGGCGTGGACATTTGCCATCAAGCGCCTGGGCGCGGTGCAGAGCAGCGTCTACATTTATCTGGTCCCCGTGGTGACGGTTGTCACTGCCGCGCTTATCCTTGACGAGCGTATCACCTGGATGGCCGGGCTGGGTACGGTGCTGACGCTGGCTGGTCTGGCGCTCTCGGAGATGCGGCAGTTTCGCCTCTGGAAAAAAGCCGGTTCTCTGCGGCGTTGATGCACGGCAAACGGGCCGCCCCAAAAGGGCGGCCCGCAGTTTATTGTCGCGCCATATGCCTATGCCTGTTCTGTTTTCCAGCAATAGGGAATGGACGGATCGTCCATTGGCAGGCGTTGTCCTTCGGCGGGGTCGTGAGGAATATCCGCGCAGTTGCAGATAAGCGCCGGGCTATTGTCCATTGCGGCAAAGCCGTACCACACGCCCGTGGGAATACGCAGGAGAAAATAGTTTTCCGGCCTGCCCAGGGCCAGTTCGCACACAACGTCCCTGGTGGGGGAATCCGGTCGACCGTCGTAGAGCACAATGCGCAGCAGCCCTGCGGGTACGGCAAAATGCTGCACCTGCCGGGTGTGGCACTTCCATGCCTTGACGTGGCCGGGCAGCACTTCAGAGAAGTATATTTCGCCGAAGCCCCTGCTGAAGTCCGGCAGCAGGGCGGAACCGGGGCGCAGCATGTGCAGCACCGGCCCGA
>NZ_JBAIYW010000502.1:0-2878 GCF_036763055.1 Desulfovibrio sp. 1214_IL3152
GGGACGCGGAATGCTGCTGCCCCAGATGCGGCCGTCGGCAGGCATCTTGAAGCTGATCTCTTCAACGGTTTTTTCTCCGCGCAGTATGGCGGCCGCATCCATGACGGCGTCCACAAGAGGCTTGTAGCCCGTGCAGCGGCAGATATTGTGGTGTTTCTGGAACCAGTCGCGCACATCTTCGCGGCTGGGGGCGGCATTTTCGTCCAGCAGGGCCTTGGCCGACACAATGAAGCCGGGGGTGCAAAAACCGCATTGCGCCGCGCCGTGCTGGATCCACGCATGCTGCAACGGGTGCAGACAGTCCGGCGTGCCTATGCCTTCAAGGGTCGTTACAGATGCATTTTCAGCCACCCGGCTCATCTTGATGATGCATGCCCGCACCACCTTGCCGTCCAGAATAACCGTGCACGCGCCGCACTGGCCCTTGCCGCAGCCCACTTTCACACTGGTGAGCTGCAACTGGCTGCGCAGCACGTCCACCAGAAGATCATTGGGGCTGACCAACAAACGCCGGGCCATGCCGTTGACTATGAGGGTTTTGGTTTCCATGCGCGACTCCTTTGCTATGATAAGTGCCTGGATATATGCCGACGCGGGATATCCGCGCTCAGGGCCGTAATTTTCCTGCGTGCGCAGCAGGGCGCCGCAGGAATCCTGACACGTTGACTATGATACCGGTACGGATACGGGTACACATCTACTTGCCGAATGGACACACGGGATATGCACACTCAGGGCAGCCGGCGCAAAAACCGCCGTGCCCCAAAGCCGCGATGTCTTCGGCCGTTACCTCAACCCCGGCCAGCAGGCGCGGCACAATGAGGTCAAATATGCTGGCCTTGTGATACATGACACAGCCGGGCAACCCCAGCACAGGCACACGTCCGCCGGGACCTGCTGCATAGGCCAGAAGAAACATGGCGCCCGGGTAAACCGGCGCGCCATAGCTGAGAATCTGCGCCCCGGAAGCGCGTATGGCGGCGGGCGTGCGGTCGTCTGGATCAACGGACATGCCGCCCGTCACCACAATCATATCCGCGCCCTGATGCAAAAAATCCGCAATGGCCGAGGCGGTCATGCTGACCTCGTCGCTGGTCAGGGTCTGCCCCATGACGGAACTGCCCAATGCCGCAAATTTTTTGCGCAGCACAGGACCGAAAGCGTCACGAATGCGTCCGTAGTAAACCTCGCTGCCCGTGGTGACCACGCCCACCCTGGCACGGGCAAGGGGCAGCACCTCGATGACGGGGCGGCTCACTGCGTCTTCAAGGCGGCGCAGCTTGTCCTCACCGATCATAAGGGGAACCACGCGGGTTCCCGCCACGGCGCGTCCTTTTTTCACAAACTGCATGCCGTGCAGGGTCGCCATGGTGATTTCGCCCAGGCTGTTGATCCTGTTCAGGGCAGGCACGTCTACCCGCAGCAGGCCGTCACAGGCAGCCACAAGGTCAATGCGCCCTTCCTTCGGGTCACCGGCCATGAGGTTTGGCCCCACGGCAGCGGCCACAATGCGGGCGGCGGCGTCATTTTCGTGTACCATTCCGGCAAGCGGTTCAAAAACATAAAGATGCTCCTTGCCTGTTTCGAGCAGCACCTTGATATCTTCGGGCCGCACGATATGCCCTTTACGAAATACCGGCCCCTTGCTCTCGCCGGGAACAATCCTGGTTATATCGTGACAAAGTACACTACCTACCGCATCATGAACGTGTATGACTTTCATACAAAGTTCCGACATGTTTGCTCCTCAAATGATGCATAACCTGATGGCCAGATTGTGCGTAGAATAACACTCCCGCAACGAAATGCAAAATAAAATTCATGATTTATAAAGTGTGGACACGATAACTTTACGTAATATCACGTATTTGATTTTTATTTCCCCCATTTCAACAAAAAGCGTGACTATTGATGGCGGCGGCAGACGCGGCGGCAATTGACAGAGCAGACATTCTCTGCGAGATGGAGAGGAGCAGAATCACCGTACCGCAGATGCGCCAGCCTGTGATGGCGCTACGGTTTATCCCCGCCAGGAGCCGGCATGAACACAGTCTTTTGCCTCGCGCGCGCATCGCGCATCAGCCGTGCGGCGGCCTTGGCAGCCGCCCTTCTTCTTGCCTTGTCTTTGTCCGCATGCGGCCTTGGCGAAAGTCCGCAAAGGGACGAAACGCCCCCAGGCCCCGTGGAAAGCTTCATGATCATTTCCACCCCCGGCCAGACCACCGTGCTGGACGACGTGCAGTTCGGGCAGGGTGTCAGTGTGAGCGTTGATGAAGTCTTTACGTCGGCCAAAGGCGAAAGCTGCAAACGCGGCACAGTGCTGGCCGGGCAAAAAGAGGCTGAAGTGGTCGTTATCTGCCAGGATGCGCAGGGCCGCTGGATCATGGCCCCCAGGGTGTGGGGTCAGGGCATTTCCAAACCGTAATTGCACGGGCAACCTTTCCTAAACCATTGCAGGCGCGCGGCGCGGCACAGCCGCGAGACCGCGCGTCGCATACTTTGAAACACCATGCTGCAACAAAAATATCTTTTTGCCGTTCTGGCGCTGCTGGCTCTGTGCAGCTCCGCCCATGCCGCCGACAATGTCCAGCCCTATGCGGCCAACCTTTTTCAGGGCAATTTTGCCCAGAACAAGGAAGGCGCGGTTATTGCGCCCGGCGACCGGGTGGTGGTGCGCCTGTGGGGCGGCGACCTCAAGGTGGACCGAACCCTTGCTGTGGGGCCGGATGGGCATATGAACCTGCCAGAAGTGGGCGACATGCCCGTGGCCGGACTGGCCTACGACAAGCTGGCTGACGCCCTGCGAAGCAAACTGGCCGCCAACGGCCATGCCGACGTGCAGATATACGCAGCCCCGCTGGATGCACGCCCCGTATCC
>NZ_JBAIYW010000467.1:0-2908 GCF_036763055.1 Desulfovibrio sp. 1214_IL3152
ACCTTGGCTACAGCGGCGCGGCCGTGTATGCCGGTATTGCCTGTGGCCCGCCCGTGGCGGGCTTTGTGGCGGGCTGGCTTGGCTGGCGCTGGCTTTTCTGGGGCAATGCCCTCACCTCTGTGGTCGTTCTGCTGCTCATGAAGTATTTCGTCAAACTGGACTGGCGTACCGCCAAGGGACGCCCCTTTGACTGGACAGGCTGCTTTATTTACGGGCTTGCCATGACGGCGCTTACCTTCGGCTCCTCGGAACTGGCCGCATATCCTGTTATGGCGGGCTGTCTGCTCGGCGCGTTTCTGGTGCTTATGGTCATTTTCTGCATCAAGGAGCTGCGCAGCGAGTTTCCCATCCTTGATATCCGCATGCTGGCCCGCAACCGGGTTTTTGCCCTTTCTTCCCTGGCGGCCTTTATCAATTACAGTTCTTTTTTCGGCATACTTTTTTTCTTCAGCCTGTATTTGCAGTTCGGCCTTGGCATGACGGTGCAGCAGGCCGGAATGTTTCTTGCCCTTCAGTCGGTGGTACAGGCGCTGACAACTCCCGTGGCCGCCCGCCTGTGCCTTAAATTCAACCCCGGCCATGTGAGCGCCGTCGGGGTGGGGCTGTGCGGCCTGGGGCTGCTGGTTTCGGCCTTTCTTGAGGTGCATTCGCCCATCGGCGTGCTCCTTGCGGCTCAGGGGCTGCTCGGCGTGGGTATAAGTCTTTTTGCCCTGCCCAATACCACCATTATTCTGGAAAGCGCCGGCCCGACACATGTGGGGCAGGCATCGGGGCTTACCGGGGCGGTGCGTACCGCCGGGCAGCTTGTGAACATGGCGGTCATCACCCTGACCCTCGGCTTTTTCCTCGGTGACAGGCCCGCAGGGCCTGATACGGTGGATGCCTTCATGAAAAGCATGCATCTGGATCTTGTGGTTTTTGGTGTGCTCAACCTGCTGGCTGTGGGCTGCGTGCTTGCCCGCAACCGTAACTGAGGCAGCACGGCTTTGCCTCAGCCGCATCCGTAACCCGTTTGCGGGAATAATGGCGGTGTGCGACGGCGCAGCGGCATGGCGGTTTTGTCTTCTCCGCAGGGGCCGGACTGAGAGCGGCTTGCGACCAATCTGTGACCAGGAGTTTGCCCCCGGCGGCTGCGCGTGGCCGGAAGGCTCTTTGTGCTGCGAGATTTCAGGGAAAAAATGCCCTGGAATTTTCCGGGACAGTAAAGTCTAAAGTTTTTTCAGGCCCGTCCGAACAGACAGCAAGGACGGATACATGCATGCCCGACGCCAATTCCGCAAAACTGCGCATGATGCTTCAGGGGTACGAGCAGCAACTGCTGGCTGCCCGGCGTCTTGCGCGTTTTCGCGTGCGCAGGCGACTTGCCCAGGGTGAAGACCCGAATGACCCGGACCCTGTCGCCCACAGGAAGGCCTGTGTGGAAAAGGTCGCCCGTGAGCTGTACGAAACGCTGATATTCACCGGCAGCGACAACCCTGTGGTGGAAAATATCCGCAAGGAATTGGGCAAGGAAGTGGGGCAAGAGGTGGTTTTCACCTATCCGCCCGGCCAGCGGCTTCATATTGTGGGCGAGGGGCCGGACGGCATGGAACCTTTGTCGGAAGACGTACAGCGTACAACCCGGCATGCCCTGTGGCGCATCATTCGTGAACAGGTGGACAAAAGCATGCTGGAAGAGCCGCCGCGCGGCACTGATCAGCGCGGCTGATTACACGAAGCGGCCCGGACGTGCCGCCAGTGGAGCAGGATATGGAAATAAAAAATACGCCAAACAGTTTTTTTGATCCCTATGCGGCCGGTCTGGAAAAAAATGCTGCAGCCAGGGCCGATGCGCGTGCAAGGGCGCGCGCAGGAGCCGTGGGCGAAGATGCGGCTCAGGGAGACACGGTCAGCGTTTCGCAGGATGCCCTGCTCATGACCGAGGCCCGTCGCGCGGCCCAGAGCGCTCCCGACGTGCGTGCCGAAAAGGTCGAATCCCTGCGCATTCAGGTTGCCAACGGCACCTACAAGCCCGATAGCCGCCTTATTGCAGCCAGCCTTGTTCGCGAAGAACCGGGCCTGTTCCGCATTTAGAGCAGATTTACCTTAAAGTTACTCCGGCGTTGTCCGGGCAGACGCTCGTCATAAAGGCGCAAGCGCGGCTTTAGACAGTGTCGTCACGAGCGCCTTTCCCGGTATCTCTGCGTCGAACTTCGCCTTTTATTCCGGTCGAGTACCATAAGAGTACACTCCTGCATAAAAGGCTCGTTCTCCTTGATATACCAAGCAAATTCATCTCGTGACGACAATGTCTAGAGCAGATTAACTTTGAGAATGTATATTCTCAAAGTTTAAGGCACGCTCACTTCGGCGTTTAACCGCGCAGATAAACTGCGCTTACGCCTCCGTAGCGAACGTCTGCTCACGCAGCCGCCAGAGCCTGCGGGCTGTGGCGGCTGCGTCGGGCATCTGTCGGCTGTTGCCGTAGTGAGCGTTATAAAACGTTGGGAATGCATATTCTCAGCGGTAAAATACGCCGGACAGCCTTGTTCCGGCAGCCTTCCCATTTCTTTATGCAATTCTGAGCTTGCAGGATGCATCACGGCCAGCAGCCACGCGGCAACTGGTTGGATGCATTCGGTGCGCCATTTTTTCTCGACTACGTGCCGTCAGTTTGGCATCATTATGCGTCTTCCCTCATGCTCTTTGGGCGTGCCGCTCTGCGGCAAGGCCATTGAGACCGCTTTGGGCGGGCGTGAATCCGGTACGAAATGCTGTAGATAGAGTGTGGCAAGAGCATATATCATTGCTGTCCGGCTAAGGGGTAACAAAAAAGTCCAAAATCTCAGCAGTATGTGGTATAAGAAGTTACCACAACAACTTGCCACACAAGGAGATTTTGGACTTGAGCCATCATACTACACTCTTC
>NZ_JBAIYW010000638.1:0-2887 GCF_036763055.1 Desulfovibrio sp. 1214_IL3152
CGCGTCCGTGGAAAAAGAGCGGACCAGAGGCATTGGCATCCACCCGCACGGCGTTGTACGCGCCGCCCACGCGGGCCAGCAGGTACTTGTGGTACACAAGGGCGGGAAAAACACCGGCTTCAAGGCGCACCGGGCCTTCGCCGCAATCGTTGCCTCCGATTTTTTCCTCGGGACAGGGAACCTGCCTCACCTGGCCGATGAGCTTTATGCGGTAGCCGAATTCCCGGGCCAGACGGATGTCCAGCGCCGAAAGGCCGCGAATGCCGCGCACGGAAAGAGCTGTATAGGGATAGTTGGCCCCGAAGGCAAGGCGGATAAGCAGAATGAGCTTGTGGGCCGCGTCATGCCCGTCAATGTCCAGGGTGGGGTCGGCCTCGGCATAGCCCAGTTGCTGGGCCTGCTTGAGGGCAACGTCAAAATCCAGTCCGTTGGAGGTCATTTCGGACAGGATATAGTTGCTTGTGCCGTTGAGAATGCCCATGAGGGACTGGATGCGGTTGCCCGTAAGGCTTTCCTTGAGGGCCTCCACAATGGGTACGGCCCCGGCCACGCTGGCCTCATAGCGCAGGATGCGCTTTTTGCGGTCGGCTTTCTGGAAGAGGGAAAGGCCCTCTTCGGCCAGCAGCGCCTTGTTGGCCGTGACAATGTGCTTGCCCTGATCCAGGGCGCGGTCGATGAGGTCACGGGCATGGTCAATGCCGCCCATAAGCTCCACCAGCACGTCGATTTGCGGATCATCCGTCAGATCGCGCGGATTGGTGGTCAGTTCGGCCCCTTCGGGCAGGGGAACGCTGCGCGCCTTTTTGGCATTGCGCACGAGCACCTTTCTGATCAGGATATCCCGACCCGAGCGGCGGCGGATGAGGTCCGCGTTTTCTTCAAGCAGGCGCACCAGGCCGCCGCCCACTGTGCCGAATCCGGCCAGACCCACTACAAGTGGCTTGTCGCTGTTCTTGGTCATGATGTCTCCTGAAGTGCCCGGTTGCCGCACCGTAACTGATGAGGCACCTTTTTTTGCCGAAGTCCGGGCCGTGTGGCCCGGACTTCGTGTGTTCGTTTTACCTGGCGGGCGGTATCCGCCGGTGTTTTTATCTTTTCATGAGGCTCTCTGTCACGGTTTCCCTGCAATATGGCCTTGAAACCCCTCTAGTCGGACGCGCCGGACAGCAGCTTGCGCATGCTGCTGATGGCCTGCCGGGTGCGGTGCTCGTTTTCAATCAGGGCAAAGCGCACAAACTCGTCTCCGTAGGAGCCGAAGCCCAGGCCCGGAGAAACCGCCACATGGGCCTCTGTGAGCAGCAGTTTGGAAAACTCCACCGAACCCATCTTGCGAAAGGCTTCAGGTATGCGCGCCCACACGAACATGGTGGCCTTGGGAGAAGGCGCTTCCCAGCCTATGCGGTTCAGGCCGTCAATGAGGCGGTCGCGCCGCTCCTTGTAGATATTGCAGATATTGTTCACACAGTCTTCGGAACCGTTGAGCGCTACTGTGGCCGCGATCTGCACGGGCTGGAAGATGCCGTAGTCAAGGTAGCTCTTGATGCGCCCGAGGGCGTGAATAAGCTGCTTGTTGCCCATGCAGAAGCCCACGCGCCAGCCGGGCATGGAGTAGCTTTTGGACAGGGTGTAAAATTCCACGCCCACGTCCTTGGCCCCCTTGGCCTGAAGAAAGCTCGGCGCTTTGTAGCCGTCAAACACAAGATCCGCATAGGCAAGGTCGTGGATGACCCAGATGTTGTTGGCCTTGGCGAAGTCGACAATCCTTTCAAAAAAGGCCAGGTCTGTCACTTCGGTGGTGGGGTTGTGCGGATAGCAGAGGAAAAGCAGCTTGGGCTTGGGCCAGGCATGCCGCATGGCGGCCTCAAGGTCTTCAAAAAAGTCGCGGCCGGGACCGATGGGTACGCTGCGCACATCCGCGCCTGCAATGACGGGCGCGTATTTGTGGATGGGATAGGTGGGGTCCGGCGCAAGCACCACATCGCCCGGCTCAAGCATGGCGAGCGAAAGGTGGGCCAGACCTTCTTTGGAGCCCATAGTCACGATGGCTTCACTGTCCGGGTCAAGATCTACATCAAAGTGGCGCTTGTAGCGGTCGCACACGGCCTTGCGCAGGTTGGGAATGCCGCGGGAAAGGGAGTAGCGGTGGTTGATGGGCTTGGCTGCGGCCTCGGCGAGCTTTTCCACAATGGGGGCGGGCGTGGGAATGTCCGGGTTGCCCATGCTGAAGTCCACGATGTCGATATTCTGCCGACGAAGTTGCATCTTGAGGTCCCCCACCACGGCGAAAACGTAGGGGGGCAGACGGCGAATGCGTGAAAACTCTTCCATTGTCCTGCTCCGGAGCATGATGATTGTCCCGTCAAAGGCAAAAGCGCCCTTGCGTTGGCGCGGTCTGCGTTGGCGCCTGGCCGCGCTGCCTGAAAAGTCGCGCGCTGTCGCGCCTGGGCGCGGACGCAGCAAACGCCTGCGGGCGCGTCCTCTTCAGTGTGGTGCAGCATAGCCAGCGAAAAGCCTGTTTGTAAAGCTTCACGACACTGCAAAAAACAATTAAACCCTTCTTTTCACATTGTTACATTAGTCACGGCAGGGCCGGGCATATCCTGCGCCTGAAGTTGACCCACGCCCGGCCGTCTTTGCTTTCAGGCTATTGTGTTGTATGGTCAAAGGGTATGCCACCGGAGGAAAGCATGGACGACCACATACGTTTTGATCACCAGACTTTTGAACTGCACCTGCTTGACCAGCGGTTTCTGCCTGCACAGGAAGCCGACTTTGTCTGCCGCACGGTGGAAGACGTGGTTTATGCCCTGCAAACCATGGTGGTTCGCGGCGCGCCCGCCATCGGGGTTACGGCGGCCTGGGGCTGCGTGCTGGCCCTCAGGGAGGC
>NZ_JBAIYW010000178.1:0-2878 GCF_036763055.1 Desulfovibrio sp. 1214_IL3152
CTGCGGCACTCCACCTGCGGCCTGCGCGGTTGCCGCCTGCCACAGGCAGACAAGGGCCAGGACAAGCACTACGCCCCACAATGCGGCCAGGGCCGGAGCTTTCTTGCGCCCCATGCCGTCTGCCGCCCGAGAAATAGATGCCGCCTGTGAAATCATGCCTGCCTCCGTGACACTGGACCATTTGACACGCAAAATAGCCGCTTAACGGTGAGCAAAGCTCACCTGTTCATATTTCGTAATCAGGCCTTGCCTGCAGACTCTTGCAAAACAGATCACTCATTTCATCCGCTACCGCGTTAGCTGCGCTTGAGCTGTACAGCGATGCCCAGCATGGAGTCCGACGTCTGGATGGACTTGGAGTTCACCTCATACGCGCGCTGCCCCACGATCATGTTGACCATTTCGTCCACCACTTCCACGTTGGACATTTCCAGAAAGCCCTGCGCCAGGGTCCCTACGTTATCGGTTCCGGGAATCCCTTCCACCGCCTCGCCCGAAGCTTCGGTGGGCGTGAACAGGTTGCGCCCGCGCGCATCCAGGCCGGCATAGTTGATGAAGGTATACAGCGGAATTTCCGCTCCGCCGATTTCCTGTCCCTGGGCGTCGAGGGCGGCGATATGACCGGAAGACGATATGGAAATATTCTTTGTTTCCGGCGGCACGGCAAATTCCGGCTGCAGGATGTAGCCATTGGCCGTGACCACCACGCCGTCCTGATTCAATTTGAAGGAACCGGCGCGGGTGTACATGAGTTCGCCGTTCACATCGACCTGAAAAAAACCGTCGCCTTCAATGGCCACGTCCAGCGTATTGCCGGTATTCTGAAAATCGCCCTGCGTAAAAAACTTGTGTACGGCCGTGGGACGTGTGCCCATGCCCACCTGGATACCCACGGGCAAACGGTTGTCGCCCTCGGTGATGGACCCGGCCATGCGCATGGTCTGGTACATGAGGTCTTCAAACTCGGCGCGGCTTTTCTTGAAGCCCGTGGTATTGACGTTAGCCAGGTTGTTGGAAATAACGTCAATATTGAGTTGCTGTGCCACCATGCCGGTGGCCCCAGTCCAAAGGGAACGCATCATAAAGGTTTCTCCTTGTTCCAGCGGCAGACCTGGAGCGGATCCGTTGTATCCGTAGCCAGCGCTTCAATGCGCCGACGCGGTTTTTTAAAGCTTCATACGATTAAAATACATTTCAGTCAGTTATACAGCCATTACCGAGACTCTGAACCGGCAGTCGCACTGTGTTTGCGCCTTCGTGACAGACGCCTGCACGAGCCGCTGCCAGAGCAATTTCAAAGTGAAACGGTTCTAGCCCTGACGCCGCCCGACTTTTTCGGTTGCGGCGCGATCCAGCGTGTCCGAGGTCTGCATGACTTTCTGGTAGGCTTCGAACTGGCGCTGCACCTCGATCATGTTGACCATTTCCGGCACGACTTCCACGTTGGCGGCTTCGGTAAAGCCCTGCTCGATGCGGCCGCCCTCCAGATAGGCGTTGCCCTCGGCCACGGCCACGTTTTCACGCGGACGGTAAAGGTTGTTGCCCATTTTTTCGAGATTTTGCGGATTGTCCACGTTGACCAGCGCGATCTGCCCCAACACGTCGTTGTCAGCAATGACCTGCCCGTCGCCGCTTATCTGGATGTGGCGCACGCCTTGCGGGATAACAATGTTTCCACCGCCCTGGGCCTGAAGGGGATAGCCCTGAGGGGTCATTATTGTGCCGTTTTCCGACAGCACAAAGGCTCCGTTGCGCGTAAGAAAATCTCCGGTGGGTGTGGCAACGCGAAAAAAGGCATTTTCTCCGTTGATTGCCATGTCCAGAGGATTCCCCGAATACTGCATGGACCCTTGGGCAAAATCTATCTTGGATACGGCAAGGCGCACCCGCGAGGCGTTAAGCGGCTCGGGAAAAAGCGGCTTGGACTGAAGATTCATGAGTGGCTCACGAATCTCGTCAAAGGCGTAGGTTATCATGGTGTCCTTAAAGGCCACGGTATCGCGTTTGTAGCCGCGCGTATTGGCATTCGCCAAATTATTGGCGATGAAATTCATGCGGTGTTCTGTGGTGAGTGCGGCAAAAAGACCGCTAAACATGCCGGCTTGCATGTGCTTCTCCTTGGTTGGCGGGCGCGCTGATGCGGATGCGCGGCCATCGTCTCCTTGGGCCTGCGGCCCCATGCCCGAATTTATGCAAAGTGCGGGCCAAAAAAAGCCCCCGCACAAAGCAGGGGCCATCTGGCATAAGGATGTTTTTACCGATACTGCGCAAAAAGAAAAACAAAACAGGCCGTTTTTTAAAAAACCGCGCCCGCCCAGGCATGATGGGACTCAATAGAGCATTCAGAGCATTTCAATTTTGAAAATAGACATTCTCAAAGTTAACGGGGCGCTCGCTCCGATGCTTAGATGCGCAAGCAATTAGGACAGTTAACACTTGAAATGCTCGCTTACGGCAGGCAAAATCCTGCCTTCTCGCATTTCGTGGCAAGGATTTTCAAGAAAATCCTTGCAGAGTAACTAATTTCATTCGCCAACTGCTCTAGCCTTGTTCTCTTCAGTCGTAAGCCCTTCGGGCAACGGCTGAAGCTGCGCTTGCACCTTAGCGGCGGGCGACTGATTGCTTTTCGTGGCAAGGATTTCCTGAAACCCCTTGCAGCGCGGTTAACTCATTTCATTCGCCAACTGCTCTGGAGCCGGATTTGCTTGAGCCGGGCTGGAGCCGGGCTGGGCAGGACAGATTTGATAAAGCCGGACTCGCTGATGGCGTTGCGCGGCGCGGAGGGAGATCACCGAGCAACGCGAGGAAGCTCCCGCAGCAGAGGCCGCGCAGCCCTCGCAAGCTCGGGACAGTTGAAAACCTCCGGGGTGGTCCGGGG
>NZ_JBAIYW010000184.1:0-2875 GCF_036763055.1 Desulfovibrio sp. 1214_IL3152
CCACATCCAGTATGATGGCGCGCAGTTCGTCCCATGAGCAGGGGGGAGTGATGCCGAGCGCCGCAGCGCCGTCCCTGAGGCGCGCAAGGTGCTGCTCAAAGCTGAGCAGCCTGCCCTGGCGGTAGCTGATGCTTTCAAAAAGGCCGTCGCCCCTGTGGCAGATGTGGTCATCCAGCGGTAAAAGCAGGAGGCTTGCATCGGTGCAGATATGCCCCACCCTGTGATCGTAGAAGGCCAGTACGTTTTCGGAACCGGGCCGGGGGGCGGCCAGCAGGGCCGCAAGATAGGTATGGGCATCAACGGCTTTCAAGGCGTCTCCTCAAAAGGCGCACGGGGCGCAGAACGCCCCGCACGTTTGCTGCATACGTTCAATATCAGGACATGAAGACGTTTTTGTCCGTCACGCGCACAAGGCCGCGCTGCACAAGCTCTTCGGCGATCTGCACGGTGTTGAGGGCCGCGCCCTTGCGCACGTTGTCGGCCACGATCCACATGTTGAGACCGTTTGCGATGGTTTCGTCCTCGCGGATACGGCCCACATAGGTGTAGTCGTCGCCCACGCAGTAGCCCGGCATGGGGTACATAAGCTCGCGGGGATTGTCGAATACGCGCACGCCCGGAGCCTGCGCAAGCAGAACGCGGGCGTCCCTGGCCGAAAGCTTCTTTTCCGTTTCCACGTTGACCGATTCGGCATGGCAGTAGAAGACGGGTACGCGCACACAGGTCGCCGTTACCTTGACCGACGGATCACCGAGAATTTTGACGGTTTCGTGAACCATCTTCATCTCTTCCTTGGTGTAGTCATTTTCAAGGAAGACATCGATGTGGGGCAGGCAGTTGAAGGCAATGCGGTAGGGATAGGTATTGTTTTCAGGATCGCGCCCGTTGAAGAGGTCGCGCACCTGGCGTTCCAGCTCTTCAATGCCCTTCTGCCCAGTGCCTGAAACCGCCTGATAGGTGGACACAATCACGCGCGTGATCCTGGCCGCGTCGTGCAGGGGCTTGAGCGCCACCATCATCTGGATGGTGGAACAGTTGGGATTGGCAATGATGCCCTTGTGGTCTTCCAGGGCCTGCGCGTTGACTTCAGGCACCACCAGGGGGCAGCGGTCATCCATGCGCCATGTGGAGGAATTGTCCACCACCACGCAGCCCGCGTGGGCCGCATGGGGGGCAAATTTTAGCGAAGCGGCGCCGCCTGCGGAAAAAATAGCCAGGTCAATGCCATCAAAGACGTCTTCTTTCAGTTCCTGAACGGTCAGTTCCTGCTCACCGAAAGGGACCTTGGTTCCCGCGGAACGGGCGGAAGCAAAGGCACGGATTTCAGTGGCGGGAAAATCGCGTTCGTGAAGGGTCTTGAGCATTTCACGGCCTACGGCGCCAGTGGCGCCAACAACGGCAACAGTCAGCTTCTTGCTCATGGCTTTTCGCTCTCCTTGGGCGATGCACGTCGGCCTTACGGGGCCGCCGATAAAAAGAGCGCGGCAAATGCGCGCGGTGAGGCGACAGTATAGTCCTGATTGCGGTAAATGTGAAGGGCGCGTTGCGCGTTACATGAGCAGTTTTATGCGGCAGCCGCTGCCGGGGCCAACGGGTGGCCGCAGCCGTAATCGCCCAGGCCCGATACAACTGTTCCGCCGGACGTCGATCGGACGTCGATGTCCGAATTCTGCCCGGCGGAACAGTCACGCTCTTGCCCTGCGGGCGTGGCGCTGCATATTGGGCGCAGGCCGGGGAGTGACGGCCTAAAATTCCAGATTTCCCGGCGTGCGGGGGAAGGGGATCACGTCGCGAATGTTGGTTATGCCCGTCAGCATCATGAGCAGGCGCTCGAAACCCAGGCCGAAACCGGCATGCGGCACTGTGCCGAAGCGGCGCAATTCGAGATACCACCAGTATTCTTCCGGATTCTGCCCCATTTCGCGTATGCGGGCTTCGAGCCTGGGCAGGCGCTCTTCACGCTGCGATCCGCCGATAAGCTCGCCGATGCGCGGCACAAGCATGTCCATAGCGGCCACGGTTTTGCCGTCCTCATTCTGGCGCATGTAGAACGCTTTGATATCTTTGGGATAATCGTAAACAATAACAGGCTTTTTAAAGTGTTCTTCCGCCAGGTAACGTTCGTGCTCGGTTTGCAGGTCTGTGCCGAAGGCCACGGGAAAGGCGAAATCCTTGCCGCATTTTTGCAGGATTTCCACGGCTTCCGTATAGGAAATTCGGCCAAAGGGCGCGGCCAGCATGTCCTGAAGGCGCTGCCGCAGGCCCTTTTCCACAAAGCTGTCAAAGAGGTTCACATCGCTTTCACAGTGGGTGAGCACATGTTCCACCACGTGCCGGGTAAGCCCTTCGCCCAGTTCCATGAGGTCTTCCAGGTCGGCAAAGGCCATTTCCGGCTCGATCATCCAGAATTCGGCGGCGTGGCGCGGGGTATTGGAATTTTCCGCCCTGAAGGTCGGGCCAAAGCTGTAGACCCGGCCGAGGCCCGTAGCCAGAGCTTCCGCCTCAAGCTGGCCCGAAACCGTGAGGTTGCACCGGCGGCTGAAAAAATCCTGCTCCAGATTTTTTGCGCCCGGCTCAAGCGTGGTCACGCGGAACATTTCGCCCGCGCCTTCGCAGTCCGCACCGGTAAGCACCGGAGTATGCACCCAGGCGAAGCGGCGGCCGCGAAAAAAGTCGTGAACGGCAAAGCCCGCCTCGGAACGGATGCGGAAGACGGCCCCGTATTTGTTGGTTCGCGGCCGCAGGTGGGCGATGGTGCGCAAAAATTCATCGGAATGGCGCTTTTTCTGCAAGGGAAAGCTCTCCGGGTCGGCCAGGCCGTACACCTGCGCTTCACGTGCGCGCACTTCCCACTGCTGCCCCTTGCCCGGCGAGG
>NZ_JBAIYW010000036.1:0-2847 GCF_036763055.1 Desulfovibrio sp. 1214_IL3152
CCTTCACCCCGGCGTTGCCAGGACTCCGGCCCATCAGGCAGGGTCAGCACACGGCCGGAAAAATCCGGCAGGCAGGCCCGCCGGGGCATGGAGGACAAAGTGGGAGCTTCACGCGGCTGCTCCTTGTCCCCAGCACTTTCACGGCATGCCGCTGCGGAAATATTTTTTTTGCCGTTCCCGGCTGGTGGTGTTCTTTTTGCTTGTCCTGCCATGACTTCTCGCTTTGCCGTGTTTTTTCACAGCATAGCCAATGAGGGCGGCGTGGAAAAGCCCCGCCGCTTGTATGGCGGCGGGGCTTGTATGTCAGGAGGTGAGCAGTTCGCTTGAAAGGAGGTTTTTTTCGCTTACTTAATCACACCGCAGGCGATGCGTGCTCCGCCGCCGCCCAGGGGCGCGGGCTGGTCGGAATAGTTGTCGCCGCCGGCGTGGATCATGATGGAACGGCCCTTGAGGTCCTTGACGCTCAGGTTGGGGGCATGCACCTTGGCGTTGACCACGCCCTTGGCATCGGCATTGATGGCGGGCAGGTCGCCCTTGTGGCCGTGTTTGCCGGGGCCTTCATGCTTGCCGGTTTTATCGGGATCAAAGTGTCCGCCCGCAGCCAGACCGGCAATTTTTTTGCCGTCTTTTTCAGCAGGGGCGCAGGAAGGATTTTCGTGCACGTGCATGCCGTGCTCGCCTTCGCTTATGCCTACGATATCAACAAGAACGTCTACTCCGCCCTTGCCGTCATCAGCAAAGGTGATGAAGCCGATGGCCTCTCCCACGCCTTCATCAGTAATTTTATTGACAGGAACCTTAACGCTTTCCGCCTGGGCGACGCCGGCGCCGATCCAGAGGGCGCAACATACAAAGCTCAAGGCCAGCAGAATTTTTTTCATAAGCAGTCTCCTTTAATTACGGCGTACGGGCGAAAAGCCCGGTCGCCATGAAACCGTACTGATAACCTATATCATCAAAAGAGAGCGGTCAACGCATGTCGCCGTTTTTTTTCGGCTGCCTGCCCTACATGACACTTGGCGAAATGCGCAAAAAGGAGTACGCTTGCGCGTTGGTATTTATTATGAAGGAATATCGAGACCATTACTTCCTGAAGGCCAAGCGCGAGAACTATCCCGCGCGTTCGGTCTACAAGCTTAAGGAACTGGACGCCAAATTCCGCCTGTTGCGGCCCGGCCAAAAGATTCTGGACCTGGGGGCAGCCCCCGGCTCCTGGTCATTGGGCGCGGCGGAAAAGGTGGGTTCCCGGGGCCTGGTTCTGGCCTGTGACATTCAAAGCACCGAGACGGCCTTTCCCCCCCAGGTCATCTTCATGCAGGAAGACGTGTTCAACCGCTCCCCGGCCTTTGAGGCCAGACTGGAAGAACTCGGCCCCTTTGACCATGTTATAAGCGACATGGCCCCGCGCACCACAGGCACCCGCTTTACCGACCAGGCCCGCTCGCTGGACCTGGCTGTGGAAGCGCTGGCTGTGGCCTGCCTGCATTTGAAGCAAGGCGGCGGCTTTGTGGTTAAAATTTTCATGGGTCCGGACGTGCAGGAACTGCTTGCGCCCATGCGCAAGGCTTTTACAACGGTCAAGTCCTTCAAGCCCAAGAGTTCGCGCGCCGAAAGCAAGGAAACGTTTTTCGTGGGCCTTGGCTTTCGCGGCAAGCCGAACCAGACCGACCCCGTGGGTACGCCGCCGGGCAGGTAAAACAATTTATTCCCTAAAGGTTTCGGAGGTTTTATGGCTGGTCACAGTAAATGGGCCAATATTCAGCACCGTAAGGGCCGTCAGGACGCAAAACGCGGCAAGCTGTTCACCAAGGCCGCCAAAGAAATTATCATTGCAGCCAAGGGCGGCGGCGATCCCGCCATGAATCCCCGTCTGCGCGCGGCCATTGCTGCGGCCAAGGCCGTAAACCTGCCCAAAGACAAGATCGAGGCGGCCATCCGCAAGGGTACCGGCGAAGACGCCGGCGGCGATCTTACCGAAACCTTCTATGAAGGCTACGGCCCCGGCGGCATCGCTGTCATGGTCGAAGTAGCCACCGACAACAAGAACCGCACCGTGGCCGAAGTGCGCCACCTCTTTTCCAAGCATGGCGGCTCAATGGGTGAAAACGGCAGCGTTGGCTGGATGTTTGACCACAAAGGCGTCATCAGCGTTGAAAAAAACGCCTACCCCGAAGAAAAAATAATGGAAGCCGCCCTGGAAGCCGGGGCTGACGATGTTATTGACGATGGGGAAGAATGGACCATCCATACGGCCCTGACCGACTTCACCGCCGTGCGCGATTCGCTGGAAGCTGCGGGCATTGTCATGCAGTCTGCCGAGCTTGCCATGGTTCCCCAGAACCTGGTGGCTGTTGACGCGGACATGGGCCAGAAAGTGCTGCGCCTTATGGATGCCCTGGACGACAACGATGACGTGCAGAACGTGTACGCCAACGTCGACTTTCCCGAGGACATGCCCGAAGACTAGAGCAGCTTGCCAATGCAATGCATTGACTGCCCTGCAAGAGTTTTTCTGAAAATTCTTGCCCGAAAATGCGCCTTGGCAGGCTTTGTCTGCCCCAAGCGAGCATTTGGAACAGATTACCTTTGAGAATGGGCATTCTCAAAGTTTACGGCACGCTCGCTTCGGCGCTTGACAGCGCAAATAAATTGCGCTTGCTCACGCAGTCGCCGGAGCAGTTTCAGAGTGAAAATGCTCTAAAACGTCACAAGCCTCGAACGTTTCAGGCGTGGAGCGCGCGGCAGGGATCTGCCCTTAAAACCCTGCCGCGCAAGCCACCAGCGGCCTTGGGCGCATACGGACGCAACACCCTGTCCAGCGCCGCAGGCCGACAAACTTGCGGTGTG